>JALUZX010000262.1 GCA_027011425.1 Planctomycetota bacterium | reverse complement strand
GTTCCCTGCCCCCGGGCCTTCCATGGCCCCGCCTCCTGGGCGGGGCGGCCCCTTCGGGAAGCATGCTGAGAGCGAGCCTGCGCTGGGCCGTGTCCACGTGCACCACCCGAACTTCCACCAGCGTGCCCAGGACGAAATTCTCCAGAGGGGATCCACCCCCCTCGGGCTCGGGAATCCGGCTTTCGTGGACCAGGCCCTCGGGCTCCACACCCACATCCACGAAGATCCCAAAATCGGTGATCCGCGTCACCCGTCCCTTGAGTTTCATCCCCACCTGGAGGTCCCCTAGTTCCTTCACCCCTTCGGGAGGCTCCAGGGGCTCGAAGACGCCCCTGGGATCCACCCCGTGGGCCATGAGCTGGTCCACGATGTCCCGGAGCGTGGGCATCCCCACGTCGCCGCCCACGAATTCCTCCAGGGGCAGGGACTCGAGCTTCTCCTTGTTTCCCAGAAGGTCCGCCACGGAGACCTGGGCCCTCTGGGCCATCCGCCCCACGAGTTCGTATCGCTCCGGGTGGATCTGGGTCACGTCCAGGGGGTTGTCTCCCCCGTGGAGCCGGAGGAAACCGGCGCAATTGCGGAAGACCCTCTCTCCGATGGACTCCACCTGGGGTAGCTCCTCCAGGTTCTTGAAGGGCGAGGATGTCCTCCTCTTGTCGAGGTCCCGGCTCAGCCTGGAATCGAGCCCCGGAACCTTGGCCAGGACTTCCTGGGGAGCGTAATTCACGTCGGGGCCCACCAGGGCGACGCAGGATTCAACCACATCGTCCAGGGCGGAGCGGACCAGCTTGGGAGGAAGATCCATGCCCCGGGCGCCTCCCACGAGGACCATGGGGTCGATCTTCAGGTATTCCGAAATGGGATCCAGGACCCTGCGGGCCAGGGAGAGGACGGCCCGGACGGGCTGCTCCACGTGGGGGAGTTCCTGCTTGGCCCCGGGACCGGCCGCCCAGCTCCGGGCGCCGGCGTCGTTCACCAGCTCCAGGGGGATCTTCTTCTCCATCCCGGCGAGCACGTCCCTGAGGAAGGTCTTGATCCCTCCCGAATCCCCCCGGGAAGGAGCCAGGGCGATGAAGGTGACGCTCCACTTTTCCAGGAACTCCTTCACCTTGACCTTGGACTCTTCCACCTTTTCCGGCGTATCCAGGCGGAAGAGGCCGTCGTCGAGAAAGCTCCCGTCGGGGCTGGCCACGACCATTCTGTGGCCCCGGGAAGGCGGACCCGGTTCCACGGCCATCACGGTCTGGCCCGGGAAGGGTGGCGCCATGAGGAGGGAGCGTAATTTCGCCTGGAAGGGTCTCAAACCATCGCGGGCGCAACGTTCCCTCAGCTCCTCCAGGACCGCCTCCTGGCACTCGGGGAGGATTTCTTCGACCAGGGCCTTGCGGAGCACGTCCTGGAGAAAGCGCTTCAACTCCCCTCCCGTCTTGGAGAGGAAGGGAAAGTAAGCCTTTTCCAGGTGATCCAGGAGGGGCACCTGGTCCACAAGGATCTCAAGTTTCAGGAAACCCTCGCGGGCCCCGGCCAGCAGGGAGAGAAGGTTGGCGGGGGGAATCCGGGAGATCGGTTCCCTGAGCCCCGCCATGGCCAGGAAGCGCTCCCCGCCTTTTTTACGGGTCTCCAACGCCTTGGCGTGGAGGACGCCCCGGCGGAGTCGCTCCCGGGCCTTGGCCCGGATCTCCCGGTCCTCGGCGACCTTCTGCGCCAGGGACTGGGCCGCTTCCTCCAGGACGGCCGCCGCGTCGGGAAGGCCCCCCTGGGCGTCCACCAACTCGCTCGCCGCCTCCACGAGGGTCTGGCTTCCCAGGTCCCCGGATTCGATCTTGGCCACCAGGGGAGCCACGCGGGCATAGCTCCGCTTCTCGCCCTTTCCCTTGCGGGAGCCCTTCCTGCCCTTGGAGGGAAGGACGCCGAAGGGCCGGATCAAGTCGTCCAGGAGGGCGGGGTCGAAGGTCTCCCGGATAGTCCGGGCCTGCTCCGGGTCGATCTCCACGCCCTTCTTCTCCAGGGCTTCGAAGAAACGCTTCTTGCGCCGCTCCAAAAGATCGAGGAATCGGAAACGCCTCTCGATCTCCAGGATCCTGGAGAGGGGCATGGAACCGGTCGCCTCTTTTCGGTACTGTGCGATGAAAAGCGGAGAGGCGCCCGAGAGAAGGAGCTCCAGGAGGGCTCCGATTTTTTCCCGGTCGTTGTCGAACTCATCACAGAGACGGTCGAGGACGATGTTGCTGACCATCTGGGCCTTCCCGGTCGAGTGTGTGGAGATAGCTTGTCGGAAAAGAAACCCGATCCTATAGCCCCAGGGGCGCCCACGCAACGCAGGAAAAGGGACACTTTGCCCGGAAAAGGCGGAGATTCGACCTTGCCCCCGGGGAGCGCCCTCCTGGTGCGGGGGCCCAACTGGGTGGGAGACGTGATCATGGCCACGGCCGTGCTCGAGGCCCTGGCCCTCCGCTTCGGGCCTGGGCTGACCGTGGCGCTGAGGCCCCACCTCTTTCCTTTGCTCGCGGGACTCTCTTCGGGAAGAAACCTCCTTCCCGCCGGGAGACCCCGCTCCCCTGTGGATCTCTTCCGGGAGGTCCGCAGGTGGAAACGGGGGCGCTTCGACGGGGTCCTCCTCTTTCCCCGCTCCCAGGAAACGGCCTTGCTGGCCTGGCTTGCGGGAATCCCCAGGCGGCTGGGGACCCTGGGGGGACGGTCCTTCTTCCTCACGAGGGGACTCAGGGAGGAGGCCCGCCCCAGGAGAATCGGTAAGGAGCCCAGGAGGGTCCCGCGCTACATGGGGGATTTCTACGCCGATCTTGCAGGCCTGGTGGGAGTTGAGGTTCCGGATACACGGCCCAGGCTTGCCGTCCTTCCCGGGGAAGAGGAAGAGGCGGACAAGGTCCTCCGGTCCCTGGGCCTCCGGGAGGGAGAGCCTTACTTCCTCCTCAATCCTGGGGCCGCGTATGGGGCCAGCAAACTCTGGCCCCCGGAATCCATGGCCGCCGCCGGCCGGAAACTCAACCACGTCCTCGGGATCCGGGGCGTGGTCCTCAGCGGGCCCGCCCGGGGGGAGCAGGAACTTGCGCGGAACATCGCCGGGG
>JALUZX010000261.1 GCA_027011425.1 Planctomycetota bacterium | reverse complement strand
GGGGAGGCCAGGTAGACCAGGTCCTTTCCGGAGGGAAGGAAGAGGCGGGAGGCCCGCACCTCGGTGAAAAAGGCCCGGGCTCCCTGGGGATAGGATTCGGTCCCCTCCAGGAGTTGGAAGAACGAGAGAGGGTCCCCCGTGAAGACCAGGGGCGCCCGGTCTTCCGGCAGGGGAATCCGAAGCCACCGGGAGAGGGCGCCGGCCAGTTCGAGGGCCTTTTCGGAGAGGTTCGTGTCGGGTCCTGTTCCCTCGGAGAGGACCCCCCCTTCGAGCCAGGCGAAGGCGGACTGAAGTTTCCACAAGGGGTGGGTTTCCAAAAGGCACCAGGTTGAGTCCTCTACCTCGAGCCAGGCCTCCCGGCGCAGGTCCTTTTCCCGGGCGAGCCTCCAGTAGAGAACTTCCAGGTTCTGAAAGACCCGGAAAGGATGCATACCCCGGCGGGCCAGAAAGGAAGGAAGCCCCTCCCATGCCAGGTGGAGGTCCCCCACCAGGAGGAAAGGCAGCTTCCCCGGCCGGGACCGGGCGGTCCGGTCCACAAGTTCGGCCATGGCCCTCTCCCGGCGCTTCATCCCGCGGAGTTCCCGGTTTTTTTCAAGGGGATGGAGCGGCACGCCCAGGCGGCGGGCCGAGGCCATGAGATCCGCGTATCCTTCCCAGGGGAAACCCCAGGCCTCGTCGAAACGGGTCTCCCGGCGGAGCCGCTCCAGGCCGATCCTACGCCGGTTCCAGGCTTGGAGAGCCCTCTCGTCCCCCCGGGAGAAACATTCCAGGAAAAGCAGGGGGGAGGCCCCTTCGCGGACGAGAGCCGAGAGGATCCTACCCGCCGCCCGCTGGGCCCGGGGTAGGGTGTGATAGTCGCCTACCAGCACGGCTTTTGCGGAGCGTGCCTTCCGGGCCAACTTCCTGAGGTCTCCTTTCCTAGGAGGAGGGAAAGCCAGGATCTCTTCCCGGAAAGCCTTCTTCCTTCCGGTGAGAGCCGCCCCTCCCTCCAGGCCCAAGGCCCGGAGTTCCCCCTCCCAGGCGGAAAAGAGTTCCTCCTGGAGGCGGACTCTTCCTTTTCCTTCTCCCATGTCCCCGGTCTCCCAGGGGAATCATCGGCACAGGCGGAGAGGGAACTTGGAAAAGGAAGAAATTCCCCTTTGCTTCGATGGATTGGAAAGTGAGGGTAGAGACTGGCTCCCAAGGAGGACGACCATGGAAAACCCAATGGACCGATGGCTGGAAGGCTGTGATTTCGCCTATTTCTCCCAGGGCCGCCACAAGGTCCCCCCTGCGGCCTTCCTGGAGAAACAAGCACGGGGGGAAGCCGTCCTCTTGGACGTGAGAACTCCCGAGGAAGCGGCCATCCTCAGCTTCCCCGGGGCTCTGCATATCCCCCTGGACGAACTTCCCCGGCGGCGCGGCGAGGTTCCCAAGGACAAGCTGGTGGCCGCCTTCTGTTCCGTTGGAACCAGGTCGGCCGTCGCTTTCGCCTACCTCCAGTCCCTGGGATGGAAGAACGTTCGTTTTCTCGCCTCGGGCTACCACGACCTGGTGGAGGAATTGAAACCCGGCAAGATCCTCGCCCGCGCCCGGAAGGCCGGGGAAGAATAGGCCTTCAGCCCGCGAAGGAGCGCCATGGACCCTCTTTTCTGGACCATCCCCATCTTTTTTTTCATCGCCTTCGTCTTCTCCATGCTCGGGATGGGGGGGTCCCAGCTCTACATCCCCCTCCTCTTCTGGCTGGGGATGGACTTCAAGACCGAGGCCGTGCCGCTGGGGATGCTCCTCAACGTGGTGAACAGCGGTTCCGCGGCGTTTACCTATTTCCGAAAGAAGATGATCGCCTGGAGGGTGGCCCTCCCCTTCGCGGTCACCATGATCCTCTTCGCCCCCCTTGGGGTCTGGATCAACGTGAGCCTCCCCACAAAGCCCCTGCTCGCCTTTTTCGCAGTTTTCACCGCCTCAGCGGCCCTGCTCATGCTCTCGGGCTGGAAGCCCGGAAAACAGCTTTCCCCCCGTGGGAAGCTCGTCCTGGGCCTTTCCGCCGGGTCCGGGCTCGGGATCGTGGCCGGAATGATCGGCCGGGGCGGGGGGTCTTTCGTGGTCCCTCTCCTCTACATCTCCGGGCTGGAAGCCAAGGCGGCCGCCGCCACCTCGGCCTTCGTGGTGACCTGTTCCGGCGCCTCCAGTTTCGTCTCCCACATCGCCACGGCCGCCCGCCCCAGGTGGGCGATCTGGATCGGCTGCGTCCTGGCCGTCTTCGCCGGGAGCCAGCTTGGCTCCAGGCTCATGGCGGGGAAGCTCAAGTCGAAAGGCGTGAAGATCGTGTTCGGATACGTCCTTTTGGGCGTGGCCGCCTTGATCCTGGTCAAGGACGTCTTCCACTGGATCTGAATTTCTACCCCGCCGCCAGGGCGACCATTCTGCGGAAGATCTCCTCCCCCTGGGGCCTGCCTCCGCCGGGGACGTGCCAGGGGAGCATGGCCCGCTCCGGGTGGGGCATCATCCCGAGAATCCGGCCGGACGGATCTGTAAGGGCGGCGATGCCGCCGGCGGAACCGTTGGGGTTCCAGGGAAAGGGGGCCGGGCTCTCGCCGGCGGGGGTGACATACCGCAAGGGCGCGAGTCCCTCCCTCTCCAGGGCCTTCTCGTCCCCCTGTTTCCCTGGGAGGAGCTTGCCCTCGGCGTGGGCCACGGGGATACGGAGCACCGTGCCTTCCGGGGGGAGGAACCGGCATTTCGAGGGCAGGCACTCCAGGTGGACCCAGCGGCATTCGTAGTGGTTGGAGTCGTTCCACCCCAGGGTCACTTCCTGGACGAACCGGGGGAGGTAGCGTCCCGGAAGAAGGCCCGTCTTGACCAGGACCTGGAAACCGTTGCAGATCCCAAGAACCAGGCCGCCCCTTTCCACGAATTCCGCCAGGGCAGGGGCCAGGTGGTGCTTGAGCTGGTTCGCCAGGATCCGGCCTGCGGCGATGTCGTCGCCGTAGCTGAACCCCCCGGGGATCACCAGGCCCCGGGCCTCCTTCAGGAGGTCCGGGCTTTCCAGGAGCCGGCCAACGTGAACCGTCCGGGGGTCGGCGCCGCTCCTCTCCAGGGCCCAGGCGGTCTCGATCTCGCAATTGGTTCCGGCCGCCCGAAGGACAAGGAAGGGGGGTCTAGCCATGGGTTTCGTCCTCCATTGCCAGGGGCCGCCGCCAGGCTTCTTCCAGGACGGCGATCTCCTCCTCCAGAGAAGGCCCGCCGGGAAGACCGCGGACGGCCAGGCGCGGTTCTTCCAGGATACGTCCGATTCCGGCAAAGGGAATTCCCTGGAAGATCTCCGAGAGTTCTCCCTCGGCCCCGGCTTTCACCTCCAGGAGGAAACGGCCCGGCGTCTCCGAGAAGAGCAGGACGTCTTCCCGGGAGACTTCCCCTTCCACGGGAAGGAGAGAGAGGTCGATCTCCGCCCCCAGGCCCGAGCCGAAACAGGACTCGGCCAGGGCGGCGCCCAGTCCCCCCTCGGAAAGATCGTGGACGGACCGGACCAACCCGGCCTTCAGGGCCCGGTGGAGGGCCAGGATAGTCATCTTCGTCTCCTCAGCCCTCGGCCTGGGGACCTTGTCGCCCAGGAACCCCAGGGCCCGCAGGTAGACCGAGCCTCCCAGCTCGGGACAGGTGGACCCGAGGATCCAGATCTCCTCCCCCGGCAGTTTCCAGTCCGTCCCCACCGCCATGGAAAGCTCGGGAACGATCCCCATGGCCGTAATCAAGAGCGTCCCTGGGATGGAGTGGACCTTCCCGTCCTTGCCGCGGAACTCGTTGTTCAGGGAGTCCTTGCCGGAGATGAAGGGGGCGCCGAAGGTCCGGGCCGCCTCGGAGCAGCCCAGGCAGGCCTCCACCAGGGATCCCATCTGTTCCGGGTCCCTGGGATTTCCCCAGCAGAAGTTGTCCAGCAGGGCGATCCTCTCGGGGTCGGCCCCCAGGGCGGCCACGTTGCGGACCGCTTCGTCCACGGCCAGGGCGGCGGCGGCGTAGGGGTCGATCTTTCCCACCTGGGGAGCCAGGCCGTGGCCCAGGGCGAACCCCTTGGGAACGCCGAGGAGGGGGGCGCAGACGGCCCCGTCCGAGGGGCCCCGCTCCTCTCTCCCGCAAAAAGGCTTCCCGGCGCTTCCGGCCTGCACTTCATGGTCGTATTGCCGGATCACCCACTCCTTGGAGGCCACGTTGAAGTCGGTGAGGACCCGGGCCAGGGCGTCTCCCAGGCGAAGCCCCTCCCTGGGGGGAAGGCTTTCCGGCTCCAGCCTGGGCCTGGGTCTTACGGCGGCCACGTGGAACCTGGGGAGACCGTGGTGGAGGAAACCCAGGTCCAGGTCGGCCACTACTTCCTCGCCCCATGAGAGGACCAGTCTGCCCCCGCCGAAGGTCCCCAGGGGAACGGCTTCCACCTCTTCGGCCCGGAAGACTTCCAGGATCTCTTCCAGGTGCTCGGGGGGAACGGCCATGACCATCCTCTCCTGGGCCTCGGAGACCCAGACTTCCCAGGGAGCCAGGCCTTCGTATTTGAGGGGGACCTTGGAGAGGTCCACCCGGGCCCCCACGCGGGCCCCCATTTCCCCCACGGCGGAAGAAAGCCCCCCGGCGCCGCAATCGGTGACGCTCCTGAAGAGGCCCCTGTCCCTGGCCCGGATGAGTCCCTCCAGGAGCTTCTTTTCCGTGATGGGGTCGCCGATCTGCACGGCTCCGCCGGAGACCTCCTCCGATTCGTGGGAAAGTTCGACGGAGGAGAAGGTGGCTCCGTGGATCCCGTCCCGTCCGGTCCTTCCCCCGGCCACGAGGACCACGTCCCCTTCGCGGACCTCCTTGGAGACGAACTTCTTCGGAAGGATTCCCACGCACCCGCAATAGACCAAGGGGTTGCCGGCGTAGCCCTCGTCGAAGGAGAGGGAGCCGTTGACCGTTGGGATCCCCATGGGGTTCCCGTAGTCCCTCACGCCGGCCACAACTCCCTCCAGGATCCTCCGGGGATGGAGGACTCCCTCGGGAAGGCGGGAGGGGGCCATATCCGGGGGGGCAAAACAGAAGACGTCCAGGTTCGCCACGGGACGGGCGCCCAGCCCGGTTCCCAGGATGTCCCGGATCACGCCCCCGATTCCCGTCCCGGCCCCGCCGAAGGGTTCGATGGCCGAGGGATGGTTGTGAGTCTCCACCTTGACGCAGAGGGCCTGGTCCCCGTGGAAGTCCACGACCCCCGCGTTGTCCTCGAAGACGCTTAGACACCAGGGCTTGTCCAGCTCCCTGGTCACGGCGGCGATGGTGGAGGCGAGAAGGTTGTCGTAGACCTTCCCCTCGTATTCCACCACCCCCGTCAGGGTTTTGTGCTTGCAGTGTTCCGACCAGGTCTGGGCCAGAGTCTCCAGTTCCACGTCCGTCGGGTCCCTTCCCTCCCGGGAGAAGTGCTCCTGGATGGCCCGCATCTCCTCCAGGGAAAGGGAAAGGACCCGCTCCCGGCTGAGCCTTTCCAGGTCGGGATCCTCCAGGCCCGCCAGGGGCACCCGCTCGGCCTTGGGAAGGGCCTTTCCGGCGGGCCCCGGAATTCCTTCGGGCGCCCTGCCGGGGAGGATTCTTTCGATCACCTCGTTGGCCAGGACCTTTCCCGCCCTGGAAGCGATCTCCTCCGGCGCCAGGGGAGAATGGACCAGGTAGGCCCTGTAGGTGGCGGTCCTCTCCAGGGCGATCCCCATGTCCCGGAGGGCGAGGACGGTGGAATGGGCCACTGGGTCCATCACTCCCGGGTGGCGGATCACGGTCAAGCGGACGCCTTCTTCCGGGGCAAGAGGGGCGCCGGGGGGGAGAATCCGGAATTCCTCCGTCACCGGGTCGCAGAGAAGTTCCGAAGCGGCCCTGACGGCATCTTCACGGGAGAGGTCCTCGGGCAGCAAAGTCCCCCGGATGGTACGGACCTCCCGCACCTCCTCGAGGCCGGCCTGCCGGAGGGCCCGGAGGGCGGAGAAACCTGGGGGGTCGGGGATCCCGGGTTTGTAGAAAACTTCGATTCGCCAGGCCTTCATGGCGTGCCTTTCCCGGCCCCCTCCTGGTTCGGGCCGTCGAAAAGACCTTCCCTATAGGACCGTTCCCCCAGGATCAAGACGTGTTTCCCAGGTTGAACTTTTTCACAAGGGTCCTAGAATCCCGGGTTTCGAGCCGAAAGGGCCGGGATGAACCCGAGCGAAGCGGCACCGGGGCCGGAACGGGGCGGAGGCGAAGGCGCCCAAGGGCGGATTCGTCCCGGAAGGGCTTCACCGGAGACATCCGCCTGGAGGGGTAGAGCATGGTGAAGAAAAAGAAAAAAGGCGGATCCAGCCAGATCCAGGAAAAACCGGGGCTTGCCTTCGAACGGCCCATCCTGGAGATGGAACAGAAGATCTCCGAGCTGAAAAGCCTGGCGGCCTCCACCAAGTTCGACCTGAACGGGGAGATCGTGGCTCTCGAGGACAGGCTGAAGAAGAAGATGCAGGAGGTCTATTCCCAGTTGACCCCCTGGGACCGGGTCAACGTGGCCCGCCACCCGGATCGGCCCGTCACGGGTGATTACGTCAGGGTCATGCTGGACGAGTTCCTCGAACTCCACGGGGACCGCCTCTTCGGGGAGGACAAGGCCATCGTCACCGGCCTGGCCCGCATGGATGGGGTCCGTTTCCTCCTGGTGGCCCACCGGAAGGGCAAGGACACCAAGGAGCGGCTGGAGTGCAACTTCGGCTGCGCCCACCCCGAGGGCTACCGGAAGGCCCTGGACAAGATGCGCCTGGCGGAAAAACTGGGCATCCCCATCGTCACCCTGATCAACACGCCTGGGGCCTACCCGGGAATCGGCGCGGAAGAACGGGGCCAGGCCCGGGCCATCGCCCTGAACATCATGGAGATGTTCCGCCTGAAAGTCCCCATCGTGTGCGTCGTCATCGGGGAGGGCGGCTCCGGCGGGGCCCTGGGGATCGGCGTGGGGGACAAGGTTCTCATCTTGGAACACGCATACTATTCGGTGATCTCTCCCGAGGGGTGCGCCGCCATCCTCTGGAAGAGCGGCGAGAAGGCTCCCGAAGCGGCGGAGGCCCTCAGGCTCACCAGCGACTACCTGCTTCGCCTGGGGGTCGTGGACGAAGTGATCCCTGAGCCCCTGGGAGGGGCCCACAGGGACCCGAGGGGCACCATCCTCTCCGTGAAACAGACCATCCTCCGCCACCTGAAGGAACTTGGGAAGCTTCCACCCGAGGAACTCATGGAGAGGCGCTACAGGAAGTTCAGGGCCATCGGGGAACCCGGAATCCTGGAGGATGAGGGGGGGGAGCCGCAATAAACCGGGCAGGCCGGGGGATTCGGCCCAACGAGAGGAGTTCATGGGCGTAGAAGGTTACATCCGGGTGGCCCGGTTTTCTCCGGACCGGCCCGGCGAGGACGCCCATGAGCACGATCATCATCGAGAGACATCGAACCCGGGAGGGTTGGAAGATCGAAGGCCGTGAGGAAGCCGGTCGGAAGGAGGCCCTGGAGTTCCCGGGCCGGGGGAAGGTGCGTGCCCAGGGGGCGTCCAGGGTTCCCGGCGGCTCCGGAGGGGACGGGCGGATTCCGGACGATGAAGTGATCCGGCGGTGCCTGGCCGGGGAGAAGGATCTCTTCCGTCACCTGATGGAACGTTATGAGAAACGGGCCTTCTGGGTGGCATTCAATCTCCTGGGCAACACGGAGGAAGCCCGGGACGTTCTCCAGGACGCCTTCGTTCGGGCCTACCGTTCTCTGGACCGCTTCGATTACGGTAGAAAGTTCTATACATGGTTCTTCCGGATCGTCACCAACCTGGCCATCGACAGATTGAGGCGCAGGGGGGTGGCGAAATCCGTTCCCCTTGGAGAGGAGATGGAGGAATCCATTCCCTCGGGCGAAAGCCCAAGCCTTCCCCTTGAGAGGGAGGAAACGCGCCGGAAGGTGAGGGAACTCCTGGACACACTCCCCCCCAAGTTCAAGGCCGTCATGGTGCTCCGGGACATCGAGGGTCTCTCCTGCAAGGAGATCGCACCTGTTCTCGGGACGACCTACGCCACGGTCCGCTGGAGGCTTCACAAGGCGCGCCAGCTTTTTCGAGAGAAATGGGAGCGCATGGAGCGAAACGAGGAGCAGCCAAGATGAAGTGTTCCGAGGTCCGCAAGTTTCTCGACTCTCTTGCCGGAAGGGACCTGGAGCCGCGGGAGTCGGAGGTCTTCCTCGAGCACATCGATTCCTGCCCGGAGTGCAGGAAGATATATGAAACCCGGAAACGCCCCATCCGGGCGCTCTCCACTCTGCGTTTCTCCAGCATGGAAGAAGAGATTCCCGAGACGGCATCTCCCCTTTTCTGGAAAGGCCTGGAGCGAAGCGTCCTCTCCAGGATCGCCCTGGCCCCCCGGCGCGAAAGGATGGGCTGGGCCTGGTTCGGCGCAGGTTTCGCCGCCGCCGCGGGAATCCTTCTGGCCCTCTGGCTGTCCTGGCCGGGCCAAGGGCCCCCGGGGGTTCCGGATGGGACCAAGCTCCCATCCATGGCCGGATCGCCTTCCATGGGGAACCTTGTTCCGGTGAAGGGCCCCCTCGAGCCCCGGCCCGTCCACGGCGTTGAAACCCAGGGGGGAGCCGTTCCCGTGGAGTGGTTCCGGTTCCCCCGGTCTCCCCGGTTCCGCAGGCCCGGAAAAAGGCCGGCCGAGGCCGTGCCCGTAGTCAACCAGGGTCGTTTCTGAGGAGAGAACCCTTCCCGTGACGAGGCTCCATCCGGACCCCGAGGCTCCCCGGGCGCCCTGGTTTGCGACGAATCCCCCAAGATGACAGACGCGACAAAAGTTTTGTCCGGTTCGTGCGTCTGTGGCCGCTTCGGAACGGGCCTTCCGCCGTCACGGGACCGGCGGGCCCTGGAAAGGGCGGAAGCATCACACAATTCGAAGGTGTGCCCGTAAAAACCTTGTCGGCCTTCCCGAAGGTCTTCCTCCGCTCCAAGGGCCGGAAGAAAGAGGTCTTCCTGCTAATGGAGAGAAAGGGGCGGAAGCGCCTGGTGGAGGTCCGTTTCCCTTGAATCGTTTCTCGAGGATGGACAAGGAGGATGGGCAATGGAGAGAACGGTTGTCTGGGTATGCGGAGCCTTGGCGCTCCTCCTTCCCACGGCTTTCCCCCAGGGGAAAAGAGAGGGGGGGCGCCTCCAAAAGGTGGAAAAAGAGGGGGGTGAACTGCACCGCGTGACGAAGAAGGCGGACCTCCGCAAGGCGAGACGCCTGGTCCAGGCCCTTTGCAGCCGGGACGAGGAGGCCAGGAAAGAAGCGGAAGAAAGGCTCGAAGAGATGGGTCGCTCCGTTCTTCCCTACTTGAAGGGAAGGCTCAAGCGGGAAAAATCCCCTGAGGTCAGGTGGCGTCTCAAGAAGGTCATCCGCGCCATCCAGGGCGAGGGGCCCAGGACCATCACCAAGGTCGAACCCCGGACGGTGACCCCCGGGGAGACGGAGGATTTCCTGGAACAGATGCAGGAAAGGCTCCGGAAGATGATGGAGGAGATGGAGAAAGATTTCTCCCCCTTCTTCGGAAAGAGCAAGACCGGGATCCCGAGGCTTCGTATCCCGAGAATCCTGCCCGGTGGGAGGGGGAAGGCCTTCTCCAGCCGAGAGAGCGTGCAGATCCAGGTTGGGCCGGGGGGAGTCCAGATGGAGATCCGCCGCAAGGGAGCGAACGGGAAGGAGGAGGTGAAGCGATACAAGGCCAAGAGTCTCGAGGAATTCCAAAAGCTCTACCCGGACATCGCGAAGAAATACAACATCGGGGGAAAGGGGCTCTCTTTCCGTTTCGGGTCCCCGCCGGACCTCGATTTTTCCCGGAGGCTCCGGGAAATCCTGAAGGAATTCGGCCTGACGCCGGGTCCCGTCACCCCCGGTCCCGGTCCCTTTACGCCGGTCCCTCCTGTTCCTCCCAGGTTCAGGTGGTGGGGTGGCCCCAGGCCCGGCTTGACCCCGGTCCGGCCCCTTCCCGGTCCAGCGCCTTCGGGCGATAGGCTCGGGGTCTACGTGGGTCCCGTTCCCGGGCCGCTTGCGGATTACCTCGGCCTGCCCACGGGCTTCGGGCTCATGGTCCAGGAGGTCCTTCCCGGGAGCCTGGCGGCCAGGGCGGGCATTCAGCCCAAGGACATCATTCTTGTGGTGAACGGCGTCAAGATCACCGGGGTGGAAGACGTCAAGCTGGGTCTCTCCAAGGTCCCCGCCGGCGGCAAGGTGCAGATTTCGGTCATCCGCAGGGGCAAGAAGGTCGTCCTTTCGGCCGACAAGGGCGGAGTGAAGCCCTTGAAGAAGGTCAAGGTCTGACCCGGGTTCGGCGGGTCTTCCTGCGAGAAGGCGGAAGGGCGGAAACGCCCTTCCGCTTTTTTTTGTCCCCCCTTCCGCTCTCAAAAAGGCCGGTTCCGGTCTCTTGGGGTGGCCCGCATTAGGTGGGGGCCCATCGTATTCTGTCTCTTTTGGGAGTCGGATGGATCATGTTCGTTCGGGGAGAGAGGAAGTGGGGGGGCCTTCCCCGGGACGACCGTCGGGACGGCGCTAGCGCCGTCCCGACG
>JALUZX010000260.1 GCA_027011425.1 Planctomycetota bacterium | reverse complement strand
GCCGGAACGAGCCCGGATCTCCGATCCGGCCTCGTTCCGGCGGGGGCTTCACAACATCTCTAGCTGGGGGAAGGTCACGAATTTCTTGGAATTTTCCAAGGTCCAGGAATTTTGTCGTGACCGTCGCTGATCCGGAGGCGTTGGGGTCAAGAACCGATGTGCCGTTTCTATCCTGGTCTCCCGGCCCTCAAGGGTGGCCCCGGCAAGTCCGGTTGGGGGGAAATCAGTGCCTTATTCAAATGGGCGGAACGGAGCCGGACTTACGCCCGCTCCTTCTACCCCGGCTGAACCGAAATCAGGAAAAAGGGGTCCCCTACGATGAGTCCCGGAGGCAGGAGGGCAAGGGAGCCCGGCGGCTTGAAAAGAGCATTGATTTCTTCGGGAGGGATGGAGATACGATCAACGGGGGCGGCCGGGGCGGGGCTGATTCCGGAGAACGGGTCAGACAAGGGCTCCGTAGGTCATGCCCGCCAGGGCGCTCACAAGGGCGATGATCACGCAGAAGGCGAAGGTCTTCTTGGCTCCGAGCACTTTTCCGATGACCAGGATGCTCGGAAGGGAGAGGGCCGGGCCGGCCAGCAGAAGGGTGAGCATGGGTCCCTGGTGCATGCCCATCCTTCCCAGGGCCTCGCAGATGGGGATCTCCGTCAAGGTGGCGAAATACCAGAAGACGCCCACTACGCTGGCAACCAGGTTGGCCTGGAGGGAATTGTCTCCCACCAGGCTCGCCACCACGTGCGGAGGGAGGAGGGAGGCCAGGAAACCCACGGCGAAGACCCCCCCGAAGAGAAGGGGCACCAGCAGCTTGGCGAAGTCCCATGTGTTCCCCATCCACTCGGCGATCTCCTCCCTCCCGAGCCACCGCCAGGCCATGAGGACCACCAGGATCCCCATGAGGCCGGCCAGGTACCACCGGGAGTGATACACCGCCAGCACCCAGGTCCGGGGCTCCTCCATCTTCCGGATCTCGTCTTTTGCCAGGGTGACCTGTTCGCCCTTCTTCTTTCCCATCCAGTCCTGCTCGAGCTGGAAGCGGTACTGGCCCACCATCTCCTGGAGAACCACGGCCCGGAACACCTCTCCTTTCTCCGTCCGGACCACCACGTTGCCCGGGTTGTACCAGTCGCTGAAGACAAGAAAGAGAATCATGCAGGCGAAAAAGAGAAGGGTCTTCCACAAGGGCCGCCGCGCCGGAGGGGGCGGTGGGGCCTGGATGGCGGCCTCGGCCTTTTCGGCCTCTTCCTTACGGAAGAGAAAGGCCATGAGGAGGCCTACGAGGAAGGCGAAGGCCACGGCCCCAACGGCCCGGGCCAGGCCGATGGAGAAACCCAGCACCCGGGCCGTGAGGAAGATGGCCAGGATGTTGATGGCGGGCCCGGAGTAGAGGAATGCCGAGGCCGGGCCCAGGCCGGCGCCGAGCTTGTAGATCCCCACGAACATGGGAAGGACGCTGCAGGAGCAGACCGCCAGGACGGCCCCGGAGACGGAGGCCACCGAGTAGGCCGTGAGCTTGTTCGCCTTGGGGCCGAGGTACCGGAGCACCGATTCCTGGGAGAGGAAGGTGATGATCCCGCCGGCGATGAAGAGGGCCGGCACCACGCAGGCCAGGGTGTGGTTGCGGGCGTACCACTGGAGGAGGCGGAAGGCCTCGAGGATGGCCTTTTGGACCTCGGGATGGTTCAGGGGGAGCAGGTAGGCCGCGAGAAAGATCCCGAGAAGGGAAAAGAAGATCTTTAATTCCCGTTTCATCCGCTTCCGTTTCCTTTTCTTTTCGGGCGCCTCTCCGCCCGGGCCGGTTCGGCCTTTCCCCACGAAACGAATTCCTCTGGTCAAGGCAAACTGGAAAAGGTCTGCCGGGCAATCTATAGTTCGCCGAATAACGAAGTAAAGAGCGTTCTTCTTTTTCCTTTGTTTCTTTCTCCCCGGGAGGCGCCCAAATGGCGACCAAGGCGTGCATCACCAAGGAGGCCGAAGGGCTGGGTTTCTTCGAGAGGTGGCTCACCCTCTGGGTGGTCCTCTGCATCGGCGCGGGGATCGCCCTGGGCAAGGCCGCCCCCGGGCTGGCCCGGTTCCTGGACGGGCTCTCCATCTACGTGGGGAAAGCGCCGGTGGTCTCCATTCCCATCGCGGTCTGCCTCTTCTTCATGATGTATCCCATCATGGTGAAGATCGATTTCGCCCAGGTCCTTCGGGCCGGGCGAAACGGGAAACCCGTGGGACTCACCCTCTTCGTCAACTGGGCGGTCAAGCCCTTTTCCATGTATGCCCTTTCCCTCCTCTTCCTGGGGGTCCTCTTCCGGGGCCTCTTCGGGGAGGGGGCCGTGGACTTCGTGAAGATGCCCTTCGGCCTGGACCTCCCCCTGGGAGCGGGTTACGGGGCGGGAACGGTGGTCCTTCACGAGGGGGTGAAGATGCTCCAGGTTCCCTTGTGGCGGAGCTACCTGGCGGGCTGCATCCTTCTGGGGATCGCGCCCTGCACGGCCATGGTCCTGGTCTGGGGTTACCTGGCCCGGGGGAACGACGGCCTCACCCTGGTCATGGTGGCCGTCAACTCCCTTACCATGCTCCTTCTCTACGGGCCCCTGGGAGGCTTTCTCCTGGGCGTGGGACGCCTTCCCGTTCCCTGGAAGGCCCTGCTGCTTTCGATTTCGATCTACGTGGCCCTGCCCCTTGTCGCGGGGTGGTTCTCCCGCAAGTGGATCATCGCCGCCAAGGGGGAGGCCTGGTTCGACGAGAAGTTCCTCCACCTGCTGACGCCCGTGACGATTACGGCCCTGCTCGTCACCCTGGTCCTCCTCTTTTCCTTCAAAGGAGACGTGATCCTGGCCAACCCCCTCACCATCCTTTGGATCGCGATTCCCCTCTTCATCCAGACCAACCTGATCTTCTGGCTCGGATACATGGCCGCCCGCTTCCTGAAGCTGGATTACCGGGACGCCGCGCCGGCGGCCATGATCGGCGCATCCAATCACTTCGAGGTGGCCATCGCCACGGCGACCATGCTCTTCGGCCTCTCCTCGGGGGCGGCGCTCGCCACGGTGGTGGGGGTGCTCATCGAGGTGCCGGTGATGCTCATGCTGGTGAAGATC
>JALUZX010000259.1 GCA_027011425.1 Planctomycetota bacterium | reverse complement strand
GCTTCCTCCTCGTGGAGGGGCACGCCCAGGCCCCCGCCGAGATCCAGGTATCGAAGGGGGCGGCCCAGCCGGGCCGCGGCCCTTCGGGCCAGGTGGAAGAGATGGGCGTAGAGGTCCGCCAGGGCCGAGGCGGAAAGGACCTGGGTCCCCGGGTTGGCGTGCAACCCCAGGATTTCCAGCTTTCCCAGGCCCTTCATGTAGTCCAGGGCCTCTTCCATTTCCTCCTCGTCCCAGCCGAAGGGCTGGGGACCTCCGCCCATGCGCATGCCCGCGCCCCGGGAAGGAGGGGCCGGGTTGACCCGGAGTCCCACGGGGATCCTTCCTCTTCCCGCCAGGCCCGCCAGGCGGTCCGCCTCCCCCCGGGACTCCACGTGGAAGGCCAGGATCCCCGCCCCCAGGCCGGCGAGGTGTTCCTCCCTCCTCTTGCCGGGGCCCGCGAAGACGATCCTTCCCGGCGGAAATCCTGCGGCCAGGGCCGCCTCCAGCTCCCCCGCCGAGGCGATCTCCGCGCCGCAGCCCTTCCTGGCCAGGAAGGCCAGGAGGGCCAGGAGGGGGTTGGCCTTTACTGAGTAGAAGATCCCGGCGCGCCGGGGGAAGGCGGCCCGGAGTCTTTCCAGCTCCCGGGCCGCTGAGGAGAGGTCGTAGACATAGAGGGGTGTCCCATACCGGCGGGCCAGCTCCTCCGCCGGAATCCCCCCGACCTGGAGAGGACCGCCTTTCCAGCCCAGGTCGGCGGCCGCGGCTTTTCGGGCGAAATCCGTCAAGGGGGGCTCCCTTCGGACCGCTCCTCCAGGAGGGCCTCGATCCTGGCCCGGTCCTGGAAATTCTCGGGCGTGACATCCATGTCCTGGAACCGGATCCCCGTCTCTTCTTCCAAACGGGTCACCAGCTCCACCACTTGCAGTGAAGTCAGGTATCCACCGTCCAGCAGGGGAAGGGTGGGGGTGATTTCCGCTTCTTCCAGGCCCGTCAGGTCCGAGAGGATCCGCAGGAGAGTTTTTTTGCGGGACCGGGCCATGTCCGTCAATTCTCTCCCCTCTTTCCGGCGCCGTCTCCGAGAAGGGCGGCGATCCCCTCCTCGCAGGGTGAGGAGAGGACGCCTTTTTCGGTGACCACGGCGGTCACCAACTCCGCGGGGGTGACGTCGAAGGCGGGGTTCCATGCGTCCACGTCTTCCGGGGCGACCTGGATGCCCCGGGGCGTGAGGATTTCCGCGGGAGATCTTTGCTCCACGGGGATCTCCTTTCCCCCCGGGAGAGAGGGGTCGAAGGTGGAGAGGGGGGCCACCACGTAGAAAGGGACTCCGTGGCGGTTTGCCAATACGGCCAGAGGATAGGTGCCGATCTTGTTGGCGAAGTCCCCGTTGCGGGCGATCCTGTCGGCCCCGACCAGGACGGCGTCCACCCCTCCCGATGCGAGGAGCGAACCCGCCGCTCCGTCACAGAGCAGGGTCACGGGGATCCCGGCCCGCTGGAGTTCCCAGGCCGTGAGCCTGGCGCCCTGCCAGAGGGGTCGGGTCTCGTCGGCGAAGACCCGGATCTCCTTTCCCGCGGCGGCGGCCCTGTAGACCACGGCCAGGGCCGTCCCTTCCCCGCCCGTGGCGAGAAATCCTGTGTTGCAGTGGGTGAGGACGCGGGCCTTCCGGGGAAGGAGGGCCGCCCCGGCCTCCCCCATGGCCCGGCACACGGCCCGGTCTTCCCGGTGGATTCCGCGGGCTTCCTCCAGGAGGGCCGCGGCGATCTCCCGGGGCGGGGCGGCGGCCTTCTCTTCCAGGACCCGCCGGGCCCTTTCCAGGGCCCAGGTGAGATTCACCGCCGTGGGGCGCGCCCGGCCGAGGCGGTCCAGCAAGGCCCTCACCTCCTGGAGAAAGGCCGGCCCGGGACGGTCCAGGGCCTCCTGGGCCGCCAGGACGGCGCCGTATCCCGCGGCTACGCCGATGGCGGGCGCGCCCCGGACGGAGAGTTCCCGGACGGCCTTTTCCAGGGAGGACACGGTCCGGCATTCCAGGTAGACCTCCTCGTGGGGGAGGCGGGTCTGGTCCAAGAGGCGGAGATGCCCCGGGACTCCCCCTTGCCACTCGATGGATGCGGGGAATCGGATTTCCAAGGTCTCATCCCTCCCAGGTCCAGGTCTCGGAATTGCGGATTTCCGCGTCAAGCTCCAGGACCCGGGCCGCCTGCTCCTCTCTCTTCCGGGCCAGGTGCGCGGCCAGGTTCTCGTCCTGGAGAGCAAGGATCCGTGCAGCCATGAGAACGGCGTTCTTCGTGCCCGCCTTTCCGATCCCCATGGTGGCCACGGGCACCCCTCCCGGCATCTGGACCGTGGAGAACAGGGCGTCCAGGCCTCCCAGGGTGGTGCCCGCCATGGGAACGCCGATCACGGGTAGGTCCGTGTGGGAAGCGATCACCCCCGCCAGGTGGGCGGCGGCGCCGGCGCAGGCGACGATCACCTGGATTCCTTCCTCGTGGGCCTTCTTGGCGAACTCCCGGACCGCGTCGGGGGTCCGGTGGGCCGAGAGGACCCGTGTGGTGTAAGGGATCTTCAGGTCCTTCAGGATCTCCAGGGCGGGCTCCACCTGGGGCATGTCGGAGGTCGAGCCCATGACCAGGGCGATGCGGGGTTTTCGCGCCATTTCTTTCACCTCTACTCGGAGTTTTCCTGGTCCACCGCCGGAACCCCCTCGGGGGTGAGGCCCGAGAGGAGGCGGCAGATCTCCCTGTAACGCTCCGCCGTGGCCCGGATCACCTCGGGCGGAAGGGCCGGGGGCGGCGGGGTGCGGTCCCAGTCGGAGTCCAGGAGCCAATTGCGGAGAACTTGTTTGTCGTAGGAAGGAGGATGGGCGCCCGGGGCGGTTTCGGCGGCGGGCCAGAACCGGGAGGAGTCGGGGGTGAATGCCTCGTCGATGAGGATGAGTTCTCCTCCCAGGATGCCGAACTCGAGCTTGGTGTCGGCGATCACGAAGCGGCGCTTCAAGGCGTAGGCGTGGGCCTTGGTGTAGAGTTCCAGGGCCGCCGCCCGGGCCTTTCGGGCTGTTTCCGCCCCGACCAGGTCTTCCACCTCCCGAAAGGTCATGGGCAGGTCGTGTCCCTCTTCGGCCTTGGTGGTGGGGGTGAGGATGGGCTCGGGTAGCTTCCCGGCGTGCTGGAAGCCCCGGGGCAGGGGGACGCCGCAGACCGAACCTCTCTCCTGGTATTCCTTCCACCCCGAGCCGGTCAAGTAGCCTCGCACCACGAACTCCACGGGCAAGGGCTCGGCCCGCTTGACCCGCATGGTCCTGTGGCGAAGCACCGGGGCCGCACCCTCGGGAAGGTCCTCCCACTTGTCCACCTCCGTGGAGACCAGGTGGTTGGGAAAGACCGGGCCCAGAAGCCGGAACCAGAAGGCCGCCAGGGTGGTGAGCACCTTGCCCTTGTCGGGGATGGGCTCGTTCATGATGACGTCGAAAGCGGAGATCCTGTCGGTGGCCACCAGGAGGAGGTCCTCTCCCAGGGCGTAGATGTCCCGCACCTTGCCCCTTCCCAGGAACTCCAGGCCGGGAATTCGGGTTTCTCGGATGGGTCGGTCCGTCATGTTCACCTCCTGGCGGGCTTGAGTGGGGATGATAAAGGGCGGAGGGCCCTCAAAAAAGCACGACCGTGAAGTAGCCCGCCGCAAGGAGGGCGAAAAGGAAATCCAGGACGAGCCCGGCCTTCACCATCTTGCCGATGGGGATATACCGGGTGGCGAAGACGATGGCGTTGGGGGGGGTGGCCACGGGAAGGAGGAAGGCGCAGGAGGCGGCCACCGTGGCGGGAACCATGAGGATCATGGGGTCCATGTGCAGGTCCTGGGCCAGGCCGGCCATGATGGGAAGCATGGTGGTGGCCACGGCGGTGTTGGAGGTGAACTCCGTGAGAAAGGTCAGGGTGAGGGACACGGCCAGAAGGAGGAAGAAGGGATGGAGGTGGCCCAGGAAGGTGAGCTGGCGCCCGATGGTATCCGCCAGGCCGGTCTTCTGGATCCCGTCGGCCAGGGCGAAGCCTCCCCCGAAGAGGAGGAGGATGTCCCAGGGAAGGTCCAGGAGGGCCCGGAGTTCCAGGATGGGCCGGTTTCCATGGTCCTTTCCCGAGGGAAGGAGGAAGAGGAGGACTCCCATGGCCACGGCCACGGTGCTGTCCTGGACCTTTCCTTGGAGGCCCAAAAGGCCCGTCCACCCGGGAATCACGAAGCTTCCCACCCGGATGTCGGCCCGGAAGATCCAGAGGAGGGCCGTGGCGGCGAAGACGGCCAGGACGATTTTCTGGGGAGGCGTGATGGGCCCCATCTCCTCCAGCTCTTTCTGGATGAACTCTTTGCCCGGCAGGGGGGGAAGGTCCTTGGGGCGGAGCAGGACGAAGACCAAAAAGAGGACCAGGCAAAGGAAGAAGAGGAGGGTCAGGGGGGCCACCAGGAGGAACCAGCGCGCGAAGGTGACCTCGGGCATGTTGGGGAAGAACCGGCTGAAGATCCCGGAGAAGACCAGGTTGGGCGGGGTGCCCACGAGGGTCGCGATCCCCCCGACGGAGGCGCTGTATGCGATCCCAAGCATGAGGATCATGCCGTAACGGAATTCACCCGGTGCGGCCTTTTCCACCCGGATCTTCCGGAGCACGCCCAGGCCGATGGGAAGGAGCATGATCGTGGTTGCGGTGTTGCTGATCCACATGGAGAGAAAGGCCGAAGCCGCCATGAAGCCGAAGACGAGCTTCCTCGGCCCCGAGCCCATCAACGCGATGGTGCGAAGGGCGATTCTCTTGTGCAGGCCCCACTCCTGCATGGCCAGGGCGATGAGGAATCCTCCGAGGAATAGGAAGACCAGGTGGTTGGCGTAGTTGGGGGAGACCTGCTTGGTGGTCATGATCCCAAGCAGGGGATAGAAGGCCAGGGGAAGGAGGGCCGTCGCCCCGAGAGGAATGGCCTCGGTCATCCACCAGGCGCCCATCAGCAGGGTCAGGGCCAGGATGTTGCGCTGGGCCGGGGGAAAAGAGGCGGTGGCCGGGATGAAGAGGGCCGCGGCGAAAAGGAGAACTCCCAGCCAGAATCCCCGGGAGAAACCTGGGAGAAGAGCCAGCCCCCGACCGGTGCCCATGACGCGCCTCCTTTCGGCGGGACTCGCAGGACTCAGGACATGTTAGGGGCTAGGGGGAAAAAGACCCAAAGGGAAAAGAAAAGGGCCTCCCGCGGATTCCGCAGAGACCCCTATTTCTTCTCTTCCCGTTCGTGGATGGCCAGGAAGATGGAGAGGTCGGGCTCCACGGACTCCACGTTGGTGTCGGCCATGAGCAGGACCTTGCCTCCCTGGAGGGCGGCTCCCCACATGGGGATCTTCACCGGGCTGGTCTCCCGGAATTCCACCAGGCCGCCTTTGCCCGTCTTGAAGGATCCGTTGAATCGGAAGGCTTTCCCCCTGTGGCCCCACATGGTGGCCCGGAAGGCGTCCTTGCCGTTGAGTTCCAGGTTGCCTGCCGCGGTGTCGCACCCGGGCCTGGTGGGATCCAGAAAGAGGGTGAAGGCGCCCAGGAGATACTTGCCAGAAAGGTCCTTGGCCGGAATGTCCTTGGCTGGAGCCCTGAGAGCCAGGAGGAGGGAAACGGCGCCACCTTTCTTCTGATCGTGGTGGATTCCAACGAAGAGATTCTCTCCCAGCCCTCCGCGATAGGAATGGTTCACCTGGAAGGTCCCTTTCTTCCAGGAAAGGGAGAGTTCCACCGAACCCGGCGGAGTAGGGAAGGTGCCGGCCTTGCCCGTGACGGTGAGTTTCGCCAGGGAGGATTCATGGAGGGTTCCCTTGACAGCGCCTTTGGCGTCGATCTTGAGGGTCCCCGTGGCGGCCAGTCCGACTTCGTTGGGGCTCGGGGCGGCGCCCTTGGGAGAGAAGACCAGGGTGAGAAGGGTTACGTTCCACGTCCCTTCGGGCTTGGGCTTGGCCCGGGAGCGGACGCAGGTCCAAAGGCCCAGGTCCCCGTCGCCTCCGGCGTGCCGGTCCGTGAACCAGAGGGTCTCTCCCTCCACGGCGGCTCCCCCCATGAGGGGAAGGCTCGCACCCCCCGACATGGGCACAAGAAGGGTGAACATGCCGTTCTTCTGGATTTTGTAGAAGCCTTTGTCCGTAGGCCGGCCGGCTCCCCTTACCTGGAACTTGTTCTCTGCGTTCAAGGTGAGGACCCCTTCGTCCCAGTAATGGGCCTTGAGATCGGGGTTCACCGGGAAGGACATGTCGGCGAAGGCCTTGAGGCCCACCAAGTGGTAATCGGCCGCGATGGTCACCCCTCCCTTGGAGGGATTTTCTTCCGAACCCCCGGAAGAGCAGGATCCGAGGGCGAGAAAGAGAAGGCACAGGCCCGCGGCAGACCACAGGGACCTGGAAATGGACTCGATCATGGGAATACCTCCTGTCTTCCAGGGATTCCCTGGAAGGGGACGAGTATACAGGAGATCCATGAAAATCATCCCCCCCCCCGGGAAAGGGGAGCCGCCCGGGAGCCTCGGATCGATCCGGAGGGCCTTCCATTGCACCGGGCTCCACCCTCTGTTTGAATCCCGCCATGAAACGGGAACCAATCTCTTCGGGGGCGGTCCCTTCCAGAGCCCTGCCGGCGGGTTGCCTGCTCCTTTGCCTGGTGGGAGGGATCTCTTCCTGCCGGGGACCCATCGTCTCTCCCGACCCGGGGAGAAACCTCACCCTTTGGTTGGACAGGAAGCCCGGTCCGAGAGGTTCCCGGGGGATCGCACCCCCCCCCACCCCGGGGTCCCGGGAGGAGGGAGAGAACCCGGCAGGGACGGTTTCCTCTCAAGGGAAGAAGGTCCAGGTCTCCGACCTTCCTCCCCTCCCGGCGGAGGAGGTGAAAAAACGCCGCAAGGAGGCGGAAGAGTTTCTGGCCAAGGCGATCCGCGAGAGGGATCCCTCCATTCTCCCCGCCTCCCTGCGCCCTCTCTACCGCGCCCGGACGGCCCGAAACCGGGAGGACCTGGACACCGCCGCTGTTGACCTCCAGGACCGGCTGGCCAAGGACCCGGGGGATTTCCTGGCTCTCAGCGAGTTGGGCACGGTCCGGCTCGCCCAGAGGGCGGTGCCGGAAGCGGTGGCCCTGGAGGAGCGAGCCTTGAGGAGGGCCCCGGGAGACCCGGGGGCCACCCTGGCCCTGGCCCAGGCCCTGGCCGCCCGGGGGACCAAGGAGGACCTGGCCCGTAGCGAATCCCTCCTCAAGTCCATTCCCCAGGGTTTCTTGAAGCCCGGGCTCCTGGCTCACGTGCTCTACCTGGTCTACCTCCGGATGGGAAAGCCGGCCCTGGCGGTGCGGACCGTCTCCCTGGCCCTGGAAAAGGACCCCAAGGACTATGTCCTTTTGGGGGACCAGATCCGGGGGCTCATCAAGATGGGCCGGCTGGAGGACGCCCTCCAGGTGGCCGACCGGTTGACCAGGCCGCCCCTGGGGCCCCTTCCCGAGGCTTTCTGGTTCAAGGCTTTCATTCTCAGGAGGCTCGGGCGGTTTCGGGAGGCCGAATCCACTTACCTGGAACTCGCCCGGGGCAAGGGGCCCGAATTCGAGAATTTCTTTTCCCGGAGGATCAGCAAGGCCCGTTTGAAAGAGACCCTCGGCCGGGTCCGCGAGGAGGCCCGGGCCGGCCGGCGCCTCTACTACATGAAAGGGGAGAGGGAGGAGATCCTGAGAACCGACCCGGACGAACTCCGCCGGCTCCAGGTGGTGCAGTCCATGGCGGTGGCCCTTCCCAAGGAACCTTTCCGGCTCCTGGACCTGGCCCTTTCCGACAAGTCTCCCACGGTGCGGACCGCGGCCCTCCAGGTCCTGGGGCGGACCCTGCTCGGGACCGACCAGGCCTGGGAGCGGATCAAGAAGGCCCTGGAGGATCCCACTCCCAGGGTCAGGGGCATGGCTGCCCGCATGGTAGGGAGGTCCCACAGGCCCGGAAGCGCGGAACTCCTTCTCTCCGCCATGGAGGGGGAGAAGAGCGGGTATGCGTTCATGTGTATGAATGAGGCTCTTTGCGACGCCACGGGAAAAGATGTTCTCATGGTGAGGGGGGAGGAGAATTCCCCTAAGGCCAAGGCCCGGGTGATCCGGGAATGGAAGGAGTTGTTGAAGAAATGATTTTGGTAACCGGAGGAGCGGGGTATATCGGGTCCCACACGGTCAAGGCCCTGCGGGCGCGGGGGGAGGATGTCCTCGTGGCGGACGACCTCTCCGAGGGGCATGAGGCCGCCCTTCTGGGGGCCCCCCTGGCCAAGGGGGACCTGAAGGACATGGACTACGTGCGGAGCCTGTTCGAGGGGAGGAAGGTGGAGGGGGTGATCCACTTCGCAGCCTCCTGCTACGTGGGCGTCTCCATGACCCGGCCCGGCTTCTACTACAGGCAGAACGTCCAGGCCCTTCTGAACCTCCTGGAGGCCATGCGGGACGCCGGGACGAAGACCATCGTCTTCTCCTCCTCCTGCGCGACCTACGGGGTCCCGGATGAGATCCCCATCACGGAGGAGTGCCCCCAGAATCCCATCAACGTCTACGGCACGACCAAGCTGGTCGGGGAGTGGATGCTCCGGGACTTCGGCAGGGCCCACGGGATCCGTTCCATCTCGCTTCGCTACTTCAACGCCGCCGGCGCCGACCCCGACGGAGAGCTCGGCGAGGACCACGACCCGGAGACCCACCTGATCCCCCTGGTCCTCCAGGCGGCCCTGGGAAAGAGGGAGAAGATCTCCATCTTCGGCGACGACTATCCCACTCCCGACGGAACCTGCATCCGGGACTATATCCACATCGTGGACCTGGCCCAGGCCCACCTGCTGGCCCTGGACGCCATGCGGGAAGGGAAGGAGACCGCGCATGCCTACAACCTGGGAAACGGGGAGGGCTATTCCGTGGCCCAGGTGGTGGAGACGGCCCGGAAGGTCACGGGCCGTCCCATCCCGGCCGAGGTCGCCCCCAGGCGTCCCGGCGATCCCCCCCGGCTCGTGGGCTCCTCGGCCAGGATCGAGAAGGAACTGGGCTACAAGGCTCGGTTTCCCCGACTCGAGGAGATCCTGGAGACGGCCTGGCAGTGGCACAAGGCCCATCCCGATGGTTACGGAGACAGGGAAACCAAAGGGGAGGCTTGATTCATGGCGGCGGGAGGGGAAAAGAAACCCGGAAGGATCAGGATCACCGTCCTCGGCTCGGGGTCCATCATGTGTTCGGCCGGAAGAAATCCGCCGGGTTACGTCTTGGAGGATCCTCTCTCGGAATCCTTTCTCCTTCTCGATCCCGGTCCCGGGACCTGGGCCCGTCTTCCCCGGGCCGGGGTGGACCCGAGGAGGATCGATCGGGTGCTCATCACTCATTACCACGTGGATCACCACGCCGATCTCCTGGCCCTGCTCTTCGCCCGGCACAACCCGCGGTGGCGGGAGGAGGGGCTTCCGCCGCTTTTCGTGGCCGGCCCGCCGGGCTTGAACCGCCTCCTGGAGGCCTGGCGCGGACTCTACGGCGAGGTCGTGGACGACCCGGGCCTGGAGGCCAGGGAGGTGGAGCCGGGGGAGTTCTCCCGGGATCACCTCCTGATCAAGGCCGCGCCCGCGCGCCACCCCAACGGGATCGCCGAGGGGACCTCTCTTTCCTACAGGCTGGAGATCCCGGGCCATCCCTCTTTTTGCTATACAGGGGATACGGAGGAGGCGGGGAGCCTGGTGGAAGCCGCCCGGGAGGCCCACCTTCTCCTTTGCGAGTGTTCCTTCCCGGAGGAGCACCCCGTCCCGGGGCACATGACCCCGGCGGCGGCGGGGAAACTGGCCAGGGAAGCGGATGTCAGGCACCTGGTCCTCACCCACTTCTATCCCCGGGCCGACGAGGCCGATCTCGTGGCCCAGGTCCGGAAGGAGTGGGACGGCAGTCTTCATCTGGCAAGAGACCTGGAGACCTTCGAGCTGTGAGGAACCGGGCGGCACGTCTTCTTTCCGGGACCTTGGGCGCCGCCCTCCTCTCACTGCCGGTCTTCTCCGCTCCGCTCGCAGGGGCATCCTTCCGGGCCGGCCTGGCCCGGGAGATCCGCTCCCTCGAAAACCACCGGGCCTTGAAGGGACGGAAGGCCCGGGTGGCGGCCTTCTTCTACGACCTGGCCCGCAAGCGGGTCATTTTCGCCCTTCGGCCCGACGAGCCCATGGCCCCGGCTTCCAACATGAAGCTCCTTACCACTGCGGCGGCCCTGGACGAGCTGGGCCCGGGTTTCCGTTTCTCCACCCGGGCCTTCGCGAAGGGCCCGGTCCGGGGAGGAGTTCTGGAGGGGGACCTCTTGCTCCTGGCCGGGGGGGATCCTTCCTGGTGCGACCGGGTGCCGGAGCGGCGGATTCCGGAGGTCATCGGGAGCCTTGCGCGGGCCTTGAAAACCCGGGGAATCCGGCGGGTCGGCGGGAAGCTCCTGGTGGACGCATCTTTCTTCGACAGGGAATTCGTGCACCCCGATTGGCCGGAAGGCCAACTCCAGGCCTACTACGAGGCCCCCGTGGGGGCCCTCACCCTTGCCGAGGCCTGTCTTACCGTCCGGGTGGCCGGGGCCGCCCGGACGGTAAG
>JALUZX010000258.1 GCA_027011425.1 Planctomycetota bacterium | reverse complement strand
GGGAAAGAGGGCCCCGTTCTTTCGGATGGGTTTTTCCGCCGTCCCTTCCAGGGCGGACTCGGTAAGGACCATCTCGTCCGGGGGAATCCCGGGAAGGCCTCCGCCGCCGCCGCCTCCCACCCAGTTTCCCTGGGCGTCCCATCTCGGATCACCCGAGTTGATCTTGGCCTGGATGTTCACGTATTGATACTTGTGTCCCCAGGGGTCCGTTCGCTCGCCGTAACCCACCTCCGCCAGGGAGTCGGGATACTTCCCGTTGGTGAGCATATACATCTCCACGGCCCTGGAGATGGTCTTCAGGTCGCAGACCGTCCGGATGACCTTGGCGTTGTTCACCGCCGCTTCGTAGCGGGGGACGGCGATGGATGCCAGGACGGCGATGATGGCCACCACGATGAGGAGTTCCACGAGAGTGAACCCGCCGGGGCGGGGGGGCCCAGGCCGGCGGAACCTTGGTGGTGGAGGTTTTCTCGTCACCTGGGGCGCCTCCGGGGACAAAAGACCAAGAGGGAAAAAAGACATCTTCTCCGCCCTCTCGCGTCCTGGAATCACTCTCGGGAGGGGGGAGTCGCTCTCTTGAGGAGGAGAGGAAGTCCCCCTGTCAACGGGGTTTTCGCCGCGGGAGAAAATAGGGCGCCAGGCTCAAGCCCGCCACGAAGCCGCCGATATGGGCCCACCAGGCGACCCCCCCTCCTTCGGAAGGCGCCAGGAGGGAGAAGGTTCCGCTGAAGAACTGGATGAAGAACCAGAGTCCCAGAAAAATGGAAGCGGGAAGAACGAAGAGGAAGGGCCAGATGATGATGGGGAAGAGCACCAGCACCCGGGCGCGGGGGAAGAAGAGAAGGTAGGCGCCAAGCACCCCCGAGATGGCCCCGGAAGCGCCGAAGGCGGGGATCGTGGAGGTGGGATTGGTCACCAGGTGGGCGAAACCGGCGATCACGCCGCAAAGGATGTAGAAGAGGAGAAACCGTCCGTGGCCCATCCGGTCTTCCACGTTGTCGCCGAAGATCCATAGGAACCACATGTTGCCGATGATGTGGAACCATCCTCCATGGATGAAAAGGCTCGTGAGAAAGGGCCACCAGTCATCCACGGGGAACCCCAGGGCCCGGGCCCATTCGGGGTGGGTGAAACGGGCCGGGACGATGCCGAAGAGGACGAAGAATTCCTGGAGGCTGTCGGGGGGAAGGCTCAATTCCAGGAGGAAGACCAGGGCGTTGGCCGCGATCAGGGCCCACACCACGTAAGGGGGATTCCTGCTGGGGTTCTCGTCTCGAAGGGGAATCAATGCGCCTCCTTTCCCAAGGAATAGCGCATGGGAGGGGAGAAATCATGGAGAAAAAGGGAGTCCCCTTCCCGGGGGAACGCGTAGGTTTCGGGAGACGTGGAACTTACACTTGCCCTTTCCGGAACGTATCTCTCAGTCAAAAGGGGATCGAGAGAGGCCTGGAGGCGGAGCATGGCGGACGTGACGGAAATCTCGGAAAGGATCCGGAAGGAACGGGAATCCCTGGAGGACCTCTTCCAGGAGATGGGCCGGGTCATCGTGGGCCAGAAGAAGCTGGTGGAAGGCCTGGTGACGGGGCTCCTGGCGGACGGCCACGTCCTCCTGGAGGGTGTCCCGGGCCTGGCCAAGACCCTGGCGGTGAGCACCCTGGCCCAGGCCGTGGGCGGGAGCTTCAAGCGGATCCAGTTCACCCCGGACCTTCTTCCGGCGGACCTTACGGGGACCCACGTCTACAACCCGGCCAGCGGCGAATGGAACCTGAAACTCGGGCCCCTTTTCGCCAACCTGGTCCTGGCCGACGAGGTGAACCGTTCGCCCGCCAAGGTCCAGTCCGCCCTCCTGGAGGCCATGCAGGAGAGGCAGGTCACTCTCGGGGGAGAGACCCGGGCCCTTCCCTCGCCCTACCTGGTCCTGGCCACGCAGAACCCCATCGAGCAGGAGGGAACCTATCCCCTTCCCGAAGCCCAGCTCGACCGGTTCATGCTGAAGATCGTGGTGGACTACCCGGACAAGGAGGAGGAGGCCCGCATCGTGGACAGGATGGCCGCCACCCAGGAGACGCCCCGGGCCCGGCAGGTCACCAGCCTGGAGAAGATCCTGGAACTCAGGAAACTCCTGGACGCGGTCTACCTGGACGACAAGATCAAGGCCTACGTGGTGGAGCTTGTCCACGCCACCCGAAGGCCCGCCGAGAAGGGACTCGCCGAGCTGGCTCCGCTCATCCGGTACGGCGCATCACCAAGGGCATCCATCTTCCTCTGCCGCGCCGCCCGGGCCCGGGCCTTCCTCAAGGGGAGGGGCTGGGTCACCCCCCAGGACGTGAAGGATTCGGCCATGGACGTGCTCCGCCACAGGGTCCTGGTCTCCTGGGAGGCCGAGGCGGAGGAGAAGACTTCCGAGGACGTGATCGCAACCGTCCTGGACGCCGTGGAGGTCCCGTGATCGACCCGGAGATCCTCAAACAGGTCCGCCGGATCCAGGTCCGCACCCGGAGGCTCGTCACGGACCTCCTGGTGGGGGGCTACACCTCCGTCTTCAAGGGTTCGGGGATCGAGTTCGACGAGGTCCGGGAATTCGCCGAAGGAGATGATATCCGATCGGTGGACTGGAACGTCACCGCCCGGACGGGACGGCCTTTCGTGAAGAAGTTCGTCGAGGAGAGGGAGTTGACCCTGATCTTCCTGGTGGACACGGGGCCTTCCCTTCTCTACGGATCACAGGCGCGCTCTCCCAGGAGGGGCGCGGCGGAACTCTGCGCCTGCCTGGCCTTCGCCGCCCTGCGGTCCAACGACAAGGTGGGCCTTCTCTTCTGCGGGGAAAAGCCGGGCGCCTATATTCCGCCGGGCAAGGGCCCGACCCACGTGATGCGCGTGGTCCGGGAGGTGCTCGCCGAACCTGCGGAGAGGCGGGGCGGGGGGATCCCGGAAGGGGTGGAATTCCTGGGAAGGATCCTCAGGAGGCGGTCGATTGTCTTCTTGGTTTCGGATTTCCACTTCGCCCTGGCGCCCTTGGAGGGCCCCCTCAAGCGGATCGCCCGGCGCCACGACGTGATCGGCGCCCACCTCCTCGACCCCCGGAACCCGCACCTC
>JALUZX010000257.1 GCA_027011425.1 Planctomycetota bacterium | reverse complement strand
CCTGCGGGCCTCCTCGATCCAGGCGAGCCTCCTGGCGATCCTCTCCTCCACCCCTTCCTTGCCCGGCTCGTAGAAGACCCGCCCCGCCAACCTCCCGGGAAGGCACTCCATGGCGGGCACCTTCTCCTCCGCCTCGTGGGCGTGCTCGTACCCCTTGCCGTAACCGAGATCCTTCATCAACCCCGTCGGGGCGTTCCGCAACTGGAGGGGGACCGGGTCCGCCCTTCCCTCCCGGACCTCCTTCTCCACCTCCTGGAGGGCCGTATAAACGCTGTTGGACCGGGGCGCCACGGCCAGGTAGATCACCGCCTCCGCCAGGGCCAGCTTCCCCTCGGGCAGACCCAGGAACTCGAAAGCCTCCTTCGCCGCCAGGGCGATCCTCAAGGCCCCCGGGTCCGCCAGACCGATGTCCTCCACGGCGAACCGCACCATCCTCCTGGCCGCGTAGAGGGGATCCTCCCCGGCGGCGAGCATCCTCTCGAACCAGTAAAGGGCGGCCTGGGGGTCCGAGGAGCGCAAAGACTTGTGGAAGGCGCTGATGAGGTTGAAATGCTCCTCTCCGCTCTTGTCGTAGAGCAGGGTCCTGGAGCCCGCCGCCTCCCGGGTGAGATCGAGGGTGATCCTCTTCTCCCCCTTTCCCCTGGCCAGCCGCGCCGCTTCCTCCAAGAGCCCCAGCGACCTCCGGGCGTCCCCCGAGCCGAAACGGGCCATGGCCTCCAGGGCGCCCTCCTCCGCATCCAGTCCCCACTTGCCCAGGCCCCGCTCCTCGTCCGCCATGGCCCGGCGAAGGATCACCAGCAGGTCCTCCTCTTCCAGAGGCTTCAGGACCAGGACCCGGGCCCGGGAGAGGAGGGCCCCCACCACATGGAAGGAGGGGTTCTCCGTGGTGGCCCCGATCAGCACCACGTCCCCCCTCTCGACATAAGGAAGAAAGGCGTCCTGCTGGGCCTTGTTGAACCGGTGGATCTCGTCCACGAAAAGTATGGTCTTCCCCCTCCCCGCCTCCCTTCCCCGGCGGGCCCTGGCCATGACGGCCTTGACCTCCTTCACCCCCGAGAGAACCGCGCTGAAGGGCACGAAGTCCGCTTTCGTAGCCCCGGCGATCACCCGGGCCAGGGTGGTCTTTCCCGTTCCCGGCGGCCCCCAGAGGACCAGGGAGGGCACCCGGTCCTCCTCGATGGCCTCCCGGAGCCACTTTCCTTCTCCCAGGATATGGTCCTGCCCCACGATCTCCTCGATCGTTCCCGGGCGCATACGCTCCGCCAGGGGAGCGCCGGGGGGCGCCTTCTCCCAGGAATCCCCGGACAACCCTCCGAAAAGACTCATTCACCCTCCCCCCGGGCCGCCTCGAAAAGAAGCAGGGCGCCCGCCACGGCCAGGTTGAGGGACTCCACGCCCCCCTTCATGGGAATGGAGACCAGCCGGCGGGCGGCCTCCCGGATCTCCACGGGAAGGCCCGCCCCCTCCGCCCCGAGCGCCAGGGCCAGGGGCCGCCTCCAGGGGGCCTCCCTGAAAGAAAGGCCTCCTTCCGCGTGGGCCCCCACCAGGGGGATCCCCCGGGACCGGAGGAAGTCCAGGGCCCGGGCATCCGATTCCATCCGGAGGAAAGGAAAAGAAAGGGCCTGTCCCGCCGAAGCCCGCAAGGCCTTGGGCTTCAAGGGATCCGCCGTTCCCGGAAGGAGCAGGGCCCCCGTGGCCCCCGCCGCCCGGGCGGAACGAACCAGGGCCCCCACGTTCCCCGGATCCTGTACGCCGCAAAGCACCAGGAGAAAAGTCTTTCCACGGCCTTCCCCGAGGAGTTCCTCCTCCTCCCAGGTCTTCCGCTCCACCAAAAGCAGGACCCCCTGGGAACGCTCCACCCCGGAAAGGCCGTCGAAGACCCTCTCCGGCGCTTCGAGCACCCGGAACGGCCGGGGCAAGGCCAGGAGGCGCTCAAGCAATTCCGCTCCTCCCGGCCTGGAAGGGAGCACGGGGGAAACCAGGGCCTCCAGGGGACGCAAGGCCCCCTCCAGGGCTTCCCCCACCAGCTTGACGCCCTCCAGGAGGACGGCGCCCCGGTTCCGACCCTCCAGAGCCAGCCGGAACCTCCTGAGCCCCGGGTTGTGGCGGGAGGTGATCTTTACTGGATCCCTCATGGCCGCATGTTACTTTATCCCCCTCGAACCATGAAATCCCAAGAAACGTTGCGCGAAGGCCTGGTGCTCCGCCTGGATGGGAAAGGGGTCCTTCTGGACGTGGAAGGAAGGGAGGTGAAGGCCTGGCTCAGGGGGAGGATCTTCGAAAAGGCCGACAGGCGGGAGAAACGGCCCATCGCCGTGGGAGACAGGGTCCGCCTCCGGGAAGAAGGGGAGGAGGCCGTGGTGGTCGAGGTCCTTCCCAGGCGCACCACCCTCTGCAGGCTCTCCCCGGAAGGAGAGAAGAAACAGGTCGTGGCCGCCAACGTGGACCAGGCCGCCGTCGTTTCGGCGCTCCGGAAACCGGAACCCTACCCCCCCCTCCTGGACAGGATTCTGGCGGGGGCAGGGGCCGAGGACATCCGGCCCATCCTGATCTTCAACAAGCTGGACCTGGACAGGAAAGGGTCGGCCCGAAAGTGGGAGGAGATCTATGCCCCCACGGGTTTTCCCATTCTGTTCACCAGCGTCCCCCAAAAAACCGGCCTGGAGGAATTGAAATCCCGCCTCCGGGACAAGACCACCGTCTTCGCCGGTCCCTCGGGGGCGGGAAAATCCTCCCTCCTCAACGCCGTCCAGCCCGGGCTTCGGCTCAAGACGGGGGAAGTGGGCCGCAAGGGGGTCCACCCGGGGCGCCACACCACCTCCAGCGCCATGCTCCTGAAGCTCTCCTTCGGGGGCTACGTGGTGGACACCCCCGGGGTGCGCACCTTCACCACCTGGGGGATCCAAAGAAAGGAACTTGCCCGCCTCTTCCCGGAGTTCGAGCCCTACCTTGGAAAATGCGCCTTCCATGATTGCTCCCATACCCACGAGCCCGGCTGCGCCCTGAGGGAAGCGGTGGAGCGGGGCAGGATCCCTCCCACCCGCTACAGGAGCTACTGCTCCATCCTGGACGAACTCCCGGAGTGAGGGTCCGCTC
>JALUZX010000256.1 GCA_027011425.1 Planctomycetota bacterium | reverse complement strand
CCCCCGCCCCGGGCCCTCCGTTAGAATGAGCCTTTTGAAAAGGAATGGGAGCGCGTCTATGGCAGGTCATTCACACTGGGCAGGGATCAAGCACAAGAAGGCGGTGGTGGACGCCAAGAGGGGGAAGCTCTTCTCCAAGATCGCCAAGATGATCATCACCGCCACCCGCCTGGGCGGACCCGATCCCGAGGCGAACCTCAAGCTCAAGTACGCCATCGAGAAGGCCCGGGCCGCCAACATGCCCAAGGACAACATCGAAAGGGCCATCAAGCGGGGGTCGGGTCAGGACGACAGCCAGCATTTCGAGGAGATTCTCTACGAGGGCTACGGGCCGGGCGGCGTCGGAATCCTCATGGATATTCTTACGGACAATCGCAACCGGACGGCCCCGGAGATCCGGAAGATCTTCGAGCGCCGCGGGGGAAGCCTTGCTGCCTCGGGGTCGGTGAGCTACCGCTTCGAGCGCAAGGGACTCTTCATCCTCCCGGCCGGGGCCATCGACGAGGACGCTCTCCTGGAAGCGGCCCTGGAATCCGGCGCCGAAGACCTGAAGCGGGACGGAGACCAGTTCCAGGTCCTCAGCGATCCGAGCGAGTTTATCGCAGTCAAGGGGGCCCTGGAGGAAAGGCTCAAGGAAAAGGGGATTCAATTGCTCCAGGCGGAAATCAGTTATATCCCGAAAAACCCCGTGGCCGTGGAAGGTGACACGGCCAGGAAAGTGATCGCCCTTTTGGATGACCTGGACGAGCACGACGACGTGGAAAACGCCTACTGCGACGCGGATTTCCCCCAGGAGGTCCTGGACGAACTCTCCAAGTCTTGAGGGGAGGAAAAAGCGGTCCATGAGCCTTGTCGGGCGGAAGGGAGGGTAGAGGATGGCCGAAGGAGGGCTCCTGGTTCTGGGTATGGCCGACGCGGCCCTGTTCGATCTCTTCGCCCGGGCGGCCCGGGAGGAAGGGCTGGAAGTCCGTTCCTGGGAGGAGACCCATGGGGCGCCTTCCTTTCCTTCTCCCTGCCTCGTCGCCCTGGAGACCCGGTGGAACCGGCCCAACGCCTACGAAGCCGCCCTCTCTCTCAAGGCGCAGGCCGGCGTGCGGATCCTGCTGGTGGGGGATCCTGCCTTCCGGGAGGAAGCCCTGGAACTCGGCGCCTTTACGGGTGCGCGGGTTCTCTTTCCGCCGATCCGTGTGGAGGAGGCCGCATCGGTCCTCCGGGAAGAGAATCCCCTCAGGAAAAGGCCTTCCCCGGAAAAACTCCTCCGCGAACGGGAGGCGAACCTGGACCAGGAGGTTTTCTCCAGGAAGGTCCTCCAGGGGCTTGCCGGCTGGGAAGAACCCGGGGAAAGCCTGGTCCAGTCCCTCCTGGACGGGGAGACCGGGCTTTTCCACCAGGGTTTCATGAAGTTCAGGATGGAGGAAGAGGTGAAGCGTGCCCGCCGGTTTCACCAGGTTCTGACTCTGGTGCTGGTCCATTTCGAGCCCCCTTCCGGGTGGTCCGGCCCTCCACCGGCGGAACTGCTTCTCTCACTCAGCGGGCGCCTTCTCACCGAGACCCGGGATATCGACCTCCTGGGCAGGTGGGGAGAGGATTCCCTGGCCCTTCTCCTACCCGGCACTCCCCCGGAGGGGGCGGCCGCCATGATGCGGCGGGTCTTCCCCGACGCCAGGGAGATCCTTCTCAGGGCGGGAGGATGGAAAGCTCCCGTAGGGATCGCCCATGCTCCCGCCGAGGGAATCGAAAGAGGCCGGGACCTCCTGGCCCGCGCCCTTTTGGCGGCCGAAGAGGTCCGTTCCTCCCTGGGTGGGGAGGACCTGGTGGGGCTTTCCGGCCCCGGAGCGGGAAGCTGAGCCGCCGGGGGTGAATATCCCCTTCCTCCGCCCGAATCCCGGGGGTCGGCCTGGATGAATCCTCCAGGCCAGGTTATCGGAGGAAGCCATGTTCCAGAGAGCCGTCCGTTTGCGGCAGGCCGAGGAAGCCCTGGCCAGGGGGCTCTGGGAAGAGGCTCTCCGCCTCGCTTCGGATCCCCGGATCGCCGAGCATCGCCGTGCCGTCCAGGTCCGCCGGAAGGCCCGGGAAGCCTTGCTCGCCCGGGCCCGTCACAGGATGGAGCGCGGGAACCTCCCGGGGGCCTGGCGTGACGTGAAACGGGCCGGCGGGGACGCCACCCTGGGAGAAGCCTTGAAGGCCGCCATGGCCCGGGCGGAACGGCTGGAGAAGGATGGGCGTGAGAAAGGGGAAAAGGCCCGGTTCTTCCTGCGCGCCGGGCTACCCGGGAAGGTCCTGGAACTCCTGGAGGGGGAAGATTCCCCCCAGGCGCAAACACTCCTGCGGCTGGCCCGGGAGGCCCTGGACTGTGCGAAGGGGAAGGCGGACAAGGCCCAGGTCCTCCTGGGAAAAGGGGACTGGACCGGGGCCCTTGGGGAATGGAGGGAGGCCCGCCGTTCGAACCGGGAAACGGCGCCCCCCAAGGAGCTTCTCCGGGCTCTGGAGGCCCGTCTCTTTCCCGGGGGGAAGGGTTCGCTCCAGGCGGAGTCGGCCGTCCTGTCCCGCCTCCTGGAGGAAAACCCTTGGATTTTCGATGTCCCGGGATTCCCGGAGAAAATAAGGGACCTGGCGGACCGGGCCTTGGAAAGGGCCCGGATTGGTCTCGCCCGAGGGGAGACCTCCGATGCAGCCGGAGTCCTGGAGGGGTTGGAAAGGTTTCCTCTCCCGGAAGAGGCCTTCCAGAGGTTATTGGAGCTTTGGGCCTGGAAAGAAGGACTCGAACTCTTCCGCGCCGGAAGGAGGGCCGAGGCGGCCGGTCTCGTGGAGGAGGGATGCCCTTCCCACCCGGAAGCGCTCCGGGCCTGCGGGATAGGGCCCGACAAGGAGGGGGTGGAAAACCGGTCCGCCCGGGCGATCTCCCGTCTACTCGGGGACGGTGAGGCCCTTGGGTTGCCGGCGCGCCTGGAAGAAGACCTCGCCTGGGCAGGGGAGGAACTGGAGAAAGAGGTAGAAACTCTCCGGAACTCCTCGGCGGAGGCTCTGGAAGAAGGTTTTCGCCTCCTTGGGGAAGGGGACCCTCTGGGGGCTTTCCGCCTCTTCCTCCAGGTGCGGA
>JALUZX010000255.1 GCA_027011425.1 Planctomycetota bacterium | reverse complement strand
GACCCGGGTGTCGTTGACCACAAGCAGGTCCCCCGGCTCCAGGAGTTGGGGGAGATCCAGAAAGGCCCGGTCCTCCAGGTCCGGCCGGTCCCGGCGGAGCACCAGGAGCCGCGAGGCGTCCCGGGGCTCGGCGGGCTCCTGGGCGATCGCCTCGGGGGGCAGTTCGTAGTAGAAATCCGAAGTCTTCACGCTTCCCGCCCTCCCCGGGGGCCCGGGGGACGTAAAAAACCAAGAAACACCGCCTCTCGAGAGGTTTCTCTGTAAAATCCTACCCGGCCTTTCCGCCAGGAAAGACCGGAAAGCCTCTCGGCAGGAACCTCATCGAAACAAGGATCGGATGGACCAGATCGGACCCCTTCTGGCCCTGGTCTACCTGGGCCTCTTCGGTCTCCTCTCCCTCCTGGGAGCCCACCGGCTCCTGATGGTCCTTCTCTACCTGCGCCACCGCAAGGAAGCCCCCCGCCCGGCGGGCGCCTTTCCCGAGCCCCCCTTCGTCACGGTCCAGCTTCCCCTGTACAACGAGAAGTTCGTGGCCCCCCGTCTGCTCGAGGCCGCCGCGGCCCTGGACTGGCCCCGGGAAAAACTGGAGATCCAGGTCCTGGACGACTCCACCGACGAGACCCGGGAGGTGGTGGCCTCCAAGGTGGAGGAACTCCGGGCCCGGGGGATTCCCATGGTCCATCTCCACCGGAAAGAAAGGCGGGGCTTCAAGGCCGGCGCCCTGGCGGAGGGGCTGGAAAAGGCCCGGGGGGAATTCGTGGCGGTCTTCGACGCCGACTTCCTCCCGCCCCGGAACTTCCTGAAACGAACGGTGCCCTTCTTCACCGATCCCCGGGTGGGCATGGTCCAGGCCCGGTGGGGCCATCTCAACCGGTCCCACTCCCTGCTCACGGCCGTCCAGGCCGTGCTCCTGGACGGCCATTTCCTCCTGGAGCATACGGCCCGCAACCGGTCGGGGCGGTTTTTCAACTTCAACGGCACCGCCGGAATCTGGCGCCGACGGGCCATCGAGGAGGCCGGAGGCTGGGCCCACGACACCCTCACGGAAGACCTGGACCTGAGCTACCGGGCCCAGCTTGCGGGATGGAAATTCGTCTACCTTCCCGACCTGGTCGTGCCGGGCGAGCTTCCCGCCGAGATGAACGCCTTCAAGTCCCAGCAACACCGCTGGACCAAGGGGGCCTTGGAGAACTCGCGTAAGCTCCTGCCCCTCCTCTGGAAGGCCCCGGTCCCCCTCAAGGTGAAGCTGGAAGCCACCATCCACATGACCAGCAACCTGGCCTACCTCTGCATGCTCCTGGTCTCCCTCATCCTCCTGCCCGTCCTCTCCTGGCGCCTCGCCCACGCCAACACCTGGCTCACCTGGGCGGCCGACGGCTTCATCCTCCTTGCCGCCACCGTCTCGGTCCTCCTCTTCTACGCCCTTTCCCAGGGCGTCCAGGGCGGGCGGCGCCTGCTCCGCTCCCTCTTTCTCTTCCCCCTCCTCATGGCCCTTGGGATCGGCATCTCCCTCAACAACGCCCTGGCCGTCCTGGAGGGCCTGGCGGGAAAGAAATCCCCCTTCGTCAGGACCCCCAAGACGGGCGGTGCCCCCCTCGGGCGCCGCGGCCCGGGCCAAGGCGATTACCAGGCCCGCATCGGCCCCCTTCCCTGGATCGAGATCCTGCTGGGCCTCTACATCCTTCCCGCCGTCGCCCTGACGGCGTCCCACGGGCTCTGGGCCTCCGCCGCCCTGGTGGCCCTCTTCTCAGGCGGCTTCCTCTACGTGGGACTCCTCTCGGCCGCCCCGGCCCTGGCGCGGCTCCGCCCGGGAGTCCGATGAACCCGCCGCCTTTTCCCCTCCTTCCCATCCCAGAGGGCCGCGAACTCCTCCAGGCCCCGCCCCTTGCCGATTACGTCCCGGTCCTGGAGGAGATCCGCCGGGCAGGCGGGCGTCCTCTGCTCGTGGGGGGTTGCGTCCGGGATCTCTTCCTGGAAGGCCGCTTCCAGGAGGGCGACCTGGACCTGGAGGTCCACGGCCTGGCCCCCGAAAGGCTGAGAGAGATCGTCCTCGCCGCCGGAGGCCACGAATTCGGAAAGAGCTTCGCCGTCTTCGGCCTGGGCCCCCTGGAGATCGCCCTCCCGAGAAGGGAGAGGAAGACCGGCCCCGGACACAAGGGCTTCGAAGTGGAAGTCGATCCCTTCCTTCCCTACCCGGAGGCCTCGGCCCGCAGGGACGTAACCATCAACTCTATGGGATACGATCTTTGGACGGGAGAGGTCCTGGATCCCCACGGGGGAAGGGTGGACCTGGCGGCCGGGGTCCTCCGCCATACCTCCCACCGTTTTTCCGAGGATCCCCTCCGGGTGCTCCGGGTGATGCAGTTCGCCGCCCGGTTCTGTTTCGCCGTGGCCCCCTCCACCATCGAACTCTGCCGGACCCTGGACCTCTCGGAACTCCCGCGGGAGCGCCTCTGGGGGGAATGGAAGAAGCTCCTCCTCCAGGGCCGCCGCCCTTCCCTGGGCCTCCGCTTCCTTGAAAAGTGCGGGGCCCTCCGGTTCTTTCCCGAGCTGGAGGCTCTCACCAGGACGCCCCAGGACCCGGGCTGGCATCCCGAGGGAACGGTCTGGGAGCACACCCTCCTTTCCATGGACGCGGCGGCGAAACTCAGAACCGGCAGGGAGGATTTCGACCTGGCGCTTATGCTGGGCGTGCTCTGCCACGACATGGGAAAGCCCCAAACCACCTACTTCGACGAAGAACGGGGCCGGGTGGTGAGTCCGAGACACGAGCCCGAAGGGGTGGGCCCGGCCCTCTCTTTCCTGGAGAGGCTCACCAACGAAAAGAAACTCCTGGAGATCGTCCCGGTCCTGGTGGCCCGCCACCTGACCCCCCACCAGCTCTACAAGGAAAAAAAGAAGGGCCTGGACATCCGCCCCGCCCTGCGAAGGCTGGCCCTCAAGGTGGACCCCCTCCTCCTGGAGCGGGTCGCCCGGGCCGACCACTACGGAAGGCGCACCGGCGACGCCCTGGCCCAGGACTTCCCCGCGGGAGACCTCTTTCTCGAAGAGGTCCGCGCCCTTGAGCTGGAGAAGAAAAAGCCCGCCCCCCTCGTCATGGGC
>JALUZX010000254.1 GCA_027011425.1 Planctomycetota bacterium | reverse complement strand
CCGGTCCGGCTCCGGCCCGTCAACTGCACCTACCGCCCGGCCCGGCCCGGGAAGAGGTCGGTCCTGGAGAAGATCCTGGGAATTCCTTCCACCGGGGGGACGGCCGTGCCTCTTATGCCCTTGGAGGAGAACCGCTGGAAGGAATACAGGGTTCGGCCGGGGCTCAACAAGGTCCGCGTGGGAGGGCCCTTCGTACTGGACTTCTCGGCTTTCCGGACCCAGGAGGGTTTCCTCGCAGTCTCGAGGGCATGGCTCGCGGGGGTGGGAGGCTACAGGTGGAAAACTTTGGAGTTCTTCAAGTTGATTACCTTTCTCCATTTCTACCTGGTGGACGGTGGGAAGAGGCGGGAATTCCTTTCCTTGGAGCCGTCTTTCCTCCCAGGAGCGGGGCTTCCTCTCGCCATCCTTCCCCTTCCCGGGAACTGGAAGAAGGAAAAAGCCCGCTTGGCCTGCCGCCTCGACGCGGGGAAGGGCTTTTCCCTGGAAGCGGAAAAGGCCCTTTCCTGTCTTCCCACTGGGGAGGTGGGGTTGTTGGCCCTTGATAAGGCGGTCCAGGCGGCGGACAAGAGCAAGCGCTTCGAGGAAGAGAAGGCCTTCCTGGAGGCTCTCCTGGCGAGAGGGTCCGAGAGCGAGGATCTCCTCCGGAAAGGGGCTTCCTTCTATATCCAATGCCCCGACCCCAGGCTAAGGGATCCGAAGCGGGCCGTGGAGCTTGCGGAAGAGATGGGCGCCATTTCCGGAGAGGAGGATCCCAAGGCTTTTCATTTCCTTGCCTGGATCTACTTCAAGGCGGGCAAACCCGGCAAGGCTGTCCGGGTGGAGGAGAAGGCCCTGGATTTAGCCCCGGGGAACCGGAGATTCCTGGAGTGCCTCCGGGAATACAGGAAGGCCGCCGGGCTTCCTCCCGCTTCCGTGGAGCAACTGGCGAAGACCCCCGGAAGGATCGAGGGGGAACTGCGGGAGACGCCGCGCCCGGCCCCTGGCCCCTGGCTGGCTTTCTTCGACGAAGATGCGCGGGCAGTGAAAGTCCTCGATCCCGCCAGGCCCGGAGAACGGTTTCCTGTCTTCATCTTTCCCAAATCGGAAAAAAGAGAATGGTTGTATGAAGTCAGGCTTGTCGCCGGCCCGGCCGGCAGGAGCCTCCTGGTCTGGACCAGGTTCGGGCTCTACCTCGTGGAGGAGGGGAAGAGGGGCCGGCTCCTGGAGGGGTGGAAGCAGGCCATCCCCCGGGGGACGGGGAAGACCTTTCTGGAACCGCTCGGGTGTCCCGGTTGGAAACCTGGGAAGGAGCCGATTCTCTTCCTGCTGGTGAAGAGATACAACTCTCCTCCTTCCAACGGGCCTTTGGAGGAAGCCGGGGAATTCCTGGTGCGGTTCGATCCGGGGGAGAAGACCGCGAAGGCCCTGGCTCTTCCCCCCTTTCTTGCCCTGGCGATGGATCCCGTCCGGGAGATCGTCTTTTTCCTCTCCGAGCCTGGAAATGGGAAAAAACCGTGGCTTTCGGTTTTCCGTTTTTATGGGGGAAAAAAGAAGAGGGTTCCCCTCCCCCGGGAATTCGAGACCCTGGACTACGACCCGGAAACGGGGGACATTCTCCTCTCGGCCCAGTGGAAAACAGGTCCCATCGGGCTCTACGAGTCCAGGACGGGCGGGTTCCGGGTCCTTTCCGTGGAAGGGGCCCTGGCCAGGTGGGAGAAGAAGGGAAATTCCTTTCTTTTCCTGAAAGGGGGAAATTCCCTCTGGCGATACCGCAGAGCCAACGGAGAAGCGGCGATGCTCTTCTACCAGGCCGGGCCTCCCGGGGAGGGCCGGTGGTGGGGCGATCCTTCCTCCTTGAATCTCGACCGGGGAAAGGAACGGGCCCTCTGGGAGGTGGAGAAGGCCCTTTCCCGGAAGAAGGGTGAGGGGGAGCGGGGGACCATGGAGATCCTCCTGGACCTGGACAAAGGAACCTGGAGTCCCTTTGGGGAGACCCTTTTTTCTCCCGTCTGGGTCTCCCCCGATCCGGCCTGGCGGAAGAATCCCTATGCCCGTGCGGAGGAAGTGCTGGCCGCCCTGGAGGAGGGAAACCTCCAGGCCCTCCGCCGCCTCCTGGATGAGGGGGTGGACTGGACCGTCCCCATCCATGGAAAGGACTCCCACGCCGGGACTCTGGTGAAAGGGGCGCTCGTGAAGGCGGTTTCCAAAAAGAGGGCCGATCTCCTGGAGGCCCTCCTGGCGGCGCGTCCGCCCCTGGACAAGAAGAGCGAATTCGCCGGGATCCACCTTCTCCTGGAGGCCGCCAAGGGCCCGGTGGAGCTCTTCACCCTTCTTCTGGATTGGGGGCTGAGCCTTCCGGAAAAGATCGAGGAATTCGACTTTCCCGGCGACGGCCTCCACCTGCTGGGCCTTTGGGGAAGGCCGGCCTGCATCCGGGCGGCCCTGCAAAGGGGGCTTGGAAAGGAGGACATCTACCTGGCCACCGCCTTGGGGGACATCGAGAAGGTCAAGGCCTTCCTCTCGAAGGATCCGGGCCTCCTGGACAAGCCCTACGGAGGCCGATACAGGCCCCTCCATTTCGCCGTCGTGCAGAACGACCTGGAGATGGTCCGTTTCCTCCTGGGAAAGGGGGCCAAGGCCAGGGTGGCGGGGGAGAAGCTCCCTCTCCTTTGCGGCGCCGCGGCGAGATGCGGGATACCCATGGTGGAATTGCTCCTCGGCCATGGGGCGAAGCTTACGGACAAGGATATGGGAGGAGAGAACCCGCTTTTCTACGCGGTCCTGAGGAAAAACCTCGCCATGATCCCTTACCTGGTGAAGAAGGGCCTCGACCCCAACGAAAGGGACAAAGGCGGCCTCGCGCCCATCCACATTGCAATCCTGTGTGAAGATGCCCAGGTCGTGAAGGCCCTCCTGGAGTCGGGCGCATCCCCGACCCTTCCCTTCTATCTGAAAAATTCTGAGAAGAAGGAAAACACCTGGACCCCTCTGGAGCTGGCCCGGAACCAGAAAAAGAAGAAGATCGCCGCCCTCCTGGAGGCGTGGCAGAAAGAGCATTGGAGATAGCCGGGCCGGGGAATACGGCGGATTTGAAACACCAGCCTCGTCCAGGCGCTGACCGGATCGGCTC
>JALUZX010000253.1 GCA_027011425.1 Planctomycetota bacterium | reverse complement strand
GGCCAGGGCGTTTCCCTGGAGGAGGCACTCCGTCTTCCAGGCGGGGAAAACGAATTCCATGCGGAAATTGAGGATCCGCCCTTCGTATTCCCGCGCCTCTTCCAGCCTGGTCCGGGCCGTGTCGGCCTCCCTCTCCAGGGAGAGGTCCACCCGGATCCGGCGGGGAAGGAGGCCTTCCTGGGAGGTGTCCCACTCGTCCAGGGGTTCGGCGTCGTGGCCCAGCTCGGAGAAGTAGGTGATGTTGAAGGAGCGCACCCGCCTGGAAAGGAGCATGAACTCCCCGCCCTGGAAAGGTTCGTCGTCGGAGAAGACGTCCTCCCTCCGGTAGAGTTCCAGCAGGTCCGGGTTGTCCGGGTTGGCCCGCACCCAGTATCCCACTTCGCACCAGTCCGCGTGGAGGGGGCGGTGGTCGTACTGGCGGGGGATGATACTGTCCGTGGCGCAAATAAAGTCGATTCGGTCGGCGTCCTGGCCGCCGATGGAGTTGTTGATCCCCCGGAGCACCTTGTAATCCTTGACGTTGTAGGTGAGCAGGCTCCTCAGGTCCCGGCGGATCATGGACATGATTCTCGGGCCGTCCCGGAAGGGCTCGGAGAGGGCTTCCACCTCCCGGCGGGCCTTCATGGCGTACCAAAGAGTGGTCATCATGGCCGAGACGATCATGGCCGTGATGGCCATGGCTACCAGGACTTCCACCAGGGTGAACCCGGAGGGTAACTTTCGCTTCATCGCCCGCCTCCCGAGTCTCCGCCCGCCTGGTTCCCCGAAAGTCCTTCCAGGGTGGACTTGCCCTCTTCCACCTCTTCCGGGGTCCGGCCCGAGAGGGCCAGGGTGGATATCTGGTCCCGCAAGAGGAAGATCCCCTCCCCGTTGGGGTGTTTCTTGAAATTCAGCGAGGGGTATTTGACGGCCACGAGGATTTCCTGGGTGGTGTCCTCGTCGATGGGGGCCTCTTCCCCTGTGCCGTCGGGGTTTTCCATGCCCGTCCCGGCGCTCCCCGCGGACGCTCCGCCGGCCGGAATGCTGTCCGCCCCGGTGCCGGTCTCCCGGGCCAGGCGGAGCCTCTCCTGCAGGTCCAGGCGCTCCAGTTGCTTCTGGTCGTCCTCCTCCTCGGCGAGAATGGTCTCGAAATCGGAGATCTCCATGTCGCCCGTGACGATTCTCACGTAGTAGCCCGGGTAGTTCTCCACCTCCTGCCAGTTGTTCAGGTCCACGGGATTTTCCTGGTTCATGCCCGCCTTGAGCTTGTCCAGGGTCTCCCGGGCGATCTTCACCGCCAGCTTCAGGTTCCGGGCCTCCGTGGCCTGCTGGACCGCCTTGGACCTGGACCAGATCATGCCCACCACGGCCAAGGTCAGGATGGCGAAGGCCACCAGGGCCTCCACCAGGGTGAAGCCCCTGCGCCCCTTCCGCGCCAGCGACGGGCTAGAAGTCATTTTCCGTGACCTCCTCCAGGTGGATTTCGCCGGGAAGGATCTCCACCTCCCCCGTGAGACCGTGGACCAGGAGGGTGGTCTCCATGTTTTCGTAGTTGGGATTCCTGAGAAGGATGGCGGCGTCCACGGTGGTCCCCAGGGGGCTGAAGGGCAGGACCACCGATCCGCCCCGGTAGAGGTTCCCTTTGGCGGCGATCTCGATGGATTGCACCACAAGCGGCGGATCCAGGCGGCGCCAGGCCGTGGAGAGCTGGGGGGGCGTTTCCTCGTCCACCAGGGCCAGGCTGTAATCCGGGGGGAGGTTGGTTCGAACCGCCTGGGTTTCCAGGTCGAACTCCAGGCCCATGGTCCTTCCCTGGATCCGGGCCTCGGAGGCCAGGAAAGAGATCCGGCTGGCCAGTTTGCGGGCCTGGGCGTTGAGCTGCCAGGAGGGGATGAAGGCCCCGGCGTTCAGGAAGACCAGGCGGATGGCCAGGGCCATGATGGCCACCACGACCATGAGTTCCAGGAGGGTGAACCCCTCCTCCCGCCGGGCCTTCATGGCGTCACCTTCCTTGCTCTGGGCTGTCGTGCAGGTTCAGGTTGGTGATGTCGTCGTCCGTCTCCGGTTCTCCGTCGGGCCCGAAGGAACGGATGATGTAGCCCCCTTTCCGTTCCGGATTCTCCTCGAGTTGGTACTCGTTGCCCCAGGGATCCTTGGGAACCTGGGTCATGTCCTTCAGGTAGGTCTCGCCGTTTTCGTCGGGCTCGACGAGTTCCTCCAGGCTTTCCGGGAGCTTCCCATGGTTGTTCGTCCGGTAGAGGTCCACCGCCTCGGAGATGTTCTTGATGTCCATCTTCGCGGCGGTCACCGAACTCCTGAAGATGAAGGGGATCACGTTCTTGGCCACAAGGGTGGCCAAAAGCCCGAGGATCACCACCACCACCATGAGTTCCACCAGGGTGAAACCTTCAGGCTGTCTCGTTCCGGTTCTCTTCTTCATGGTCCTCACCTCTCGGCCCCTTGGGGGCCTTTCCAAGGCACATCGGGTCTTCGACTATTGAACCCCCATTTTTCTTTCCTGGAAGGGGGCGTGTCTCAGAACTGCATGGTCTTCAGGATGGGGAGGATGATGGAGACCACGATTCCTCCCACGATCACTGCCAGGACCACGATGATCAGGGGCTCGATCACGGCGGTCATCTTCTGGGTCGCCACCTCCAGCTCCTCGTCGTAGGCGTCGGCCACCTTGTCCAGGAGTTCGTCCAGGTTCCCCGACTGCTCGCCCACGGCGATCATGTAGCCCACCACGGGGGGGAAGGCCTTGGAGAGCTTGAGGGGGGTGGCGATGTCCGTTCCCTCCATGATGTGGTCGTGGACCTTGTCCAGGACCTGGGCCAGGACCCGGTTTCCCAGGATGTTCTTGGTGATCTGGAGGGACTGGAGCACGGGAACTCCCGAGCGGAGCAGGGTGGCGAAGGTGTGGGCGAACCGCGCCACGGCCTGCTTGAGGAAGAGGTCCCCCAGGACGGGGATCTTGAGCTTGAACCGGTCCCAGAGCATGCCGCCCCTGTCTGTGCTCACGATCTTCTGGAAGAGCCAGAGCAAGCCGGCCAGGCCGAGCATCACCGCCCACCACCAGTCCCGGATGAAACTGCTCACGGCCACCAGGATCTGGGTGGGGAGGGGAAGGACCTTGCCCTGGCGGCGAAGGAGCTGGGTCACTTGGGGCACCACGAAGGTTACCAGCACGGCCACCACCAGGGTCCCCAGGATGATCATGATCGTGGGGTAGACCATGGCCGCGCCCACCTTGTTCCGCATCCTGGCCTGGGCCTGGAGGAAGTCGGCGAGCCTGCGCATGACCTCGTCCAGGTTCCCCGCCGCCTCGCCGGCCTTGACCATGTTGCAGTAGAGGTCGGTGAAATAGGCGGGATAGCCGTGGAGGGTCTCTCCGAAGGAGAGACCGCGGGAGATCTTTTCCCGGATCTCCCGGAAGACCGTCTCCATCTGCTGGTCCGGCGCCTGTTCCACCACGGCTTTGAGGGCCTCGGCCAGGGGGATCCCCGCGGCAAGCAGGGTGGCGATCTGGCGGGTCACGGCCGCCACTTGTTCCACCCGCTTCTTGTTGGGGAAGGTGGGCTCCGAGGAGGGGAGGAAATGCTTGAGGGAGAATTTCTTTTTCCCCGCCTCCAGGGGGGCGATCTCGGTGACCATGAGCTTTTCCGCCCGGAGCTTGGCCCGCGCTTCCCGGGGGGAGTCGGCGTCCACCACCCCGCTCTTGGCGGCGCCCTGGGGGGTCAATGCCTTGTATTCGTAGATAGGCATAGGGCGGTCAGGCGATGTCTCTCTGGGTGACCCTCAGGACCTCGTCCATGGTCGTAAGCCCCTGCTTCACCTTCCGGATTCCGTCCATCCGCAAAGTTACGAGCCCCCTCTTGATGGCGTCCACCTTGATCTCCGTGGCCGAGGCCTTCTGCATGATCTTCTCCCGCACGGGCTCCTCGATGGGGAGCATCTCGTAGAGGGCCGTCCGGCCGGCGAAGCCGGAATTGAAACACTCGTCGCAGCCCGCGCCCCGCCAGACCTTGCCCTGGGGCAACTCGTCCGGGTCGATCCCCAGGTCCTCGAGGCGGAGTAATTCCTCCTTGGTGGGAGGATGGCCCTCCTTGCAGTGGGGGCAGATGAGGCGCACCAGGCGCTGGGCGATGACCAGGATGAGGGAGGAGGAGACCAGGTAGGGCTCGATCCCGATGTCGATCATCCGGGTCACCGTGGAGGCGGAGTCGTTGGTGTGAACCGTGGAGAAGACCAGGTGGCCCGTGAGCGCCGCCCGGATGGCGATGTCCGCCGTCTCCCGGTCGCGCACCTCTCCCACCATCATCACGTCCGGGTCCTGGCGCAGAAAAGAGCGCAGTCCGGCGGCGAAGGTCAGGCCCTTCTTGGTGGAGACCTGGACCTGGCTCACCCCCTCCAGGTGGTATTCGATGGGATCCTCGATGGTGAGGATGTTCTTTTCCTTGGAGTTGATGGCGGAAAGGGCGGCGTAGAGGGTGGTGGTCTTCCCCGAGCCCGTGGGCCCGGTGAGGAAGATGATTCCATGGGAGTAATGAATGTATTTTTCCAGGGTCGCCCTCTGCTCCGGAGCCAGCCCGATCTCGTCGAGAGTGAAGATCTTGGCCGTCTTGTCCAGGATCCGGATGACGATCCTCTCGCCGTAGGCGCTGGGGATGGAGGAGATGCGGCAGTCCACGTCGCCTTCGCCGATCCGGATGGAGGCCCGTCCGTCCTGGGGAAGGCGGCGCTCGGCGATGTCCATCTTCCCCATGACCTTGATGCGGCTGATGACCGCCTCCTGGGCCTTCTTGGGGATGGTCTGCATGTCGTAGAGGACGCCGTCGATCCGCATGCGCACCTGCAGGTGGTCCCCGAAAGGCTGGAGATGGATATCGGAAGCCCGCAACTTCAGGGCCTGGAAGAGGAGCATGTTGACCAGCTTGATGATGGGGGCCTTGTTGGCCGTGTCCAGCAGGTCCTCGGACTCCTCGATCTGGGCCGTGAGCCCAAGGATGTCCTCCTCCTCGATTCCCTCCAGGGCCTCGTCCACGCCGTCGGCCTTGTGGCGGTAGGCCCGGTTGATGAAGGCCGCGATCTCCCCCCGGGAAGCCACCACGGGCTCCACGTCGCAGCCGAGGATCGCCGCCAGGTCGTCCATGGGCTGAACGTCCAGGGGCGTGCAGGTGGCCACTACCATGACGCCCCGGTCGGGACGCATCTCGATCCCCGCCAGGTGCTGGGACCGGGCGAACTGGACGGGCACCTTCTGGATGAATTCCGGCGGGGCGGATCGCCCCGCCAGGCTGGGGAGGTACTCGTAGCCGAAGAAGTCCGCCAGGAGCTGGAGGAGGGGCTCTTCCGGCACCAGGCCCTTGCCCAGGAGGACCCGGTCCAGGGTCTGGCCGGAGATCTCCTTCTGCCGCAGGGCCTCCTGGAGCTTCTTCTTGTCCAGGAGCCCCGAGGAGAGGAGTTTCTCTTCCAGTTTTTCCAGGAGGATCATTTCTCCTTCCTCACCGGTGGAAGGGCCGGCCTGGAGGCGGGCCGGGATCGCAGTTTCTCCAGGAGGGCCTGGGGAGGCTTCTGGCCCGGTTTCAACTTCACCTCCCCTTTCCTGGGGGGCTTGTAAACGGGCAACTCGAGGCCTCCCAGTTTTTCCAGGTCCTCCACGGAGACGTTGGAATCATCGATGCGGATCCGGTTTCCGCCGGTCCACTTGCGGTCCACGAGTTGGATCCTCTCCTTGCCGATGTATTGCTGGGCTTCCAGCTTGGTCTGGTAAGAGAGGGCCTTCAGGTCGGAGAAGTCCTTTTCGTCCATGATGTAGGGGGTCACGAAGAAGTAGAGGTTGAGCTTGTCCGAGCCGTGGCTGGTGGAGGAGAAGAGCCAGCCCAGGACGGGGATGTCCTTGAGGATGGGAATCCCCGTGTTCCCGTGGTTGTAGTCGTCCTGGAGGACGCCGCCCAGGACCAGGGTGTGGCCGTCGGGGATGGTCACCATGGTCTTGATGGTCCGGGTGATCTTGTCGGGAGGGAGGGCGGCGTTGCTGCTGGAGCCCAGGAAGCGGCTCACTTCCAGGCTGATGGAGAGCTTGAGGTAGTTGGACTCCGAGATGGACGGCGAGATGCTGAGACTGATCCCGGCGTTCTGGTAACCCGAAAATCCCGTGCTGGTCGTGGCCGTGCCCTGGTTGCTCGTCTGGGTGGCCTTGCCCTGGGTGGATTTCACCTCGGCCTCCTCGTTGTTGTTCACCAGGACAGACGGGATGGAGAGGACGTTGGCCATGGTGTCCCTCTTGTTGAGGTTGAGGAGCAGGGGAATGGAGAAGTCCCCGCCCGTGATGATGCCTCCCATGAGCCCCTGGGGGGGATTGGAGAAGTTGGGGAGCCGGAGGTCGGGGATTCCGTTGCCGTCGGTGTCCTGGAACTGGCTCAGCCCGAAGCTGGTGAAGCCGAAAGGCCTGTGCCAGCTCGAGTTCTCGCCGCCCAGGTCCACCAGGCCGAGTTCGGTTCCGAAATCCAGGGTGCTGTTGACGTCCACTTCCACCAGGGCCGCCTCGATCAGCACCTGGGGCTGGCGCACGTCGAGCCTCTCGATGAGCTTCAGGAGTTCGGCGTACCGGGTCTTGGAGGCCATGATGAGAAGGGAGTTGCTCTTCTCGTCGGGGATGACGACGGGCCGTATCTCCCGGTTGGTCCTGCGCTGGCCCCGTCCCTGGAGGGCCCTCTGCTGGGCCTGGTCCGACTGGAGGAGGAAGTCCCGCAGGGTCTTGGCCAGCTTCTCGGCCAGGACGTTGGTGAGCTGGACCACGTGGTAGTCTCCTTCGACGGTGGTGATCTGGGTGTCCAGTTTCACCACCAGGGACTCGATGTTGGGGAGATCGTCCTTCATGGCCACCACGATCAGGGAGTTGGTGCGGGGCTCGGCCATGATCTTGGGCTCCACGTAGTTGGCCATGAGCCGGCCCGAGACCCCCTGCCTCCGGCCGCCCTTGACGCCCGAGCTGGCGGAGATCAGGTCCGTGATGATGGGTTCCAGTTCGTCGGCCGAGGCGTATTGGAGCCTCAGGATCTCCACCTGGGGTTTTTCGATGTCCGGGGGCACGTCCACGAGCTTGATCATCCTGTAGATGGTCCAGACCCAGGGGGCGAAGCCCATGATGACCACCGAGTTGGAATCCCCCACGGAGACGACCTGGGAGAAGTTGATGTTGTCCGAGAAGAGGGGGCGAAGGGTGGAGGCCGCCTGGCGGGGGTCCATGTACTTGAACTTCACCGTCGTCAAAAGGACCGTGCCTTCGTCCTTGGAATACTGGCTCAGCTCCTCGCAGGGGACGAAGCGGGCCGCGGTCTTTACGTCCATGCGTTGCTGGGAGGAAAGGGAGGCCACTTCGTAGACCTCCGTGTCCCCTTCGCCCCTCTTGACCACGGCGTAGCCGTAGATCCGCAGGATGGTCTGGAAGAAGGCGAAGAAGTTCTCCTTCTTCACCCGCTTGGGGCCGATGAAGGAGATCCTCGGGCCCTGGGCTGCGGGGGCGCCCGGCACCCCCGGTGGAACGCCCGGGGTGGAGGTGAAGTTGTTGATGAAGACCTTCCCCGTCACCTTCTGGGCGAGCTTGATGAATTCCAGCATGGGGATGCCCTGGAGCTCGTCCGTGACGAAGGTTACCGTCTCCCCGTCGAAGGTGTAGGCCGGCGAAGGCTTCTGCGGGGGGGCCCCCCCTCCTGGAGCCTGGGCCAGGAGGCCGCCCGCCAGCCAGACCCCGGCAATCAGGAGAACCAAATCCTTTCTCGTACCCATCCAGCGCGCTCCTCTAAAGAGGTTCGGTCCTGGTCCGCCCGGGCTGGAGAACACCCCTCCCGGGGACCCTGTTGGAAGACACCATGGGACCTCTTTTTTACCGCGCCTATTCCCCGAGGCACGGAAAAACCGAAAGAAGAGAAAAAGGTCGAGTCCGGGAGAGCTTTTTTCTTGTAGGTTCCCCAACCTGTGCCTTCTCATGGCCTTCTCATCGGATTACCTGTCGAGACAAGGAGGTCGGGCGGATGCGGTTACCCTCTGTTCTTGCCGGGATCGTTCTGGGGGCGATGCTTCTTGGGCCCGCCGGAGCCCAAGATCTCACCCCTTCCTCCGGGGGGGAAGGGGTGGAACTGGCCCTTGGAGGAGCCCCCCAGCAGCCGGGGCAGGTGAAGGTCGTTCCCATCAAGCCCCTGCCCATCCTTCCCGTCCCCGGAAGTGAGAAGAAGGATGCCTCCAAGCAGGCGGAAGGGGAGAAGAAGGAGGCCCAGGCCCACGAGGAAGGGGCATCCCACGAGAAGGGCTTCGACCCCCCCGTCTGGAGCATGCTCTTCTTTGTGCTCATGCTGCTCTCCATCGCCGTCCTCCCCCTGGTCCGGGAGCACTGGTGGGAGAACAACTGGAACAAGCTCCTGGTGAGCCTGGTCCTCGGGATCCCGGTGATCCTCTATCTCTGGGGATGGGGAGGGGCGGACGGTGTGCACCACCTCCTCCACGAGGCGGAGGAGTATTTCTCCTTCATCGTGCTCCTGTCTTCTCTCTACATCATCAGCGGCGGGATCGTGCTGAGGGGGGACATCGAGGCCCGGCCCTCGATCAACACGGGCTTCCTGGCCCTTGGGGCCGTCCTGGCATCGCTCATGGGGACCACAGGGGCCGCCATGGTGCTCATCCGGCCCGTGCTCCGGACCAACTCCGAGCGTAAGCACGTAATGCACACGGTGATCTTCTTCACCTTCATCGTGGCGAACATCGGGGGAAGCCTGACCCCGCTGGGCGATCCGCCCCTCTTCATGGGGTACCTGCGGGGCGTGCCCTTTACCTGGACCCTCCACCTCCTTCCCCACTGGGCCTTCGCCGTGGGGGTCCTGCTGGTGGTCTACTACATCTTCGATACGATCCAATACAAAAAGGAAGAGCCCTCGGCGATCCGCCTGGACGAGACCCGGATCCAGCCCCTGCAGCTCGTGGGAAAGATCAACTTCCTCTTCCTTCTGGGCGTGGTCCTCTCGGTGGCCTTCATCAATCCCTTGAGCCTGGGCGAGAAGTGGGCCTACCTGCAGGAGAAATACTTCATGCGGGAGCTTGTCATGATCCTCCTCACCCTGCTCTCCCTCCGGTTCACGCCCAAGGCCTTCAGGGAGGAGAACGAGTTCACCTACGCCGGAATCGTGGAGGTGGCCTTCCTCTTCCTGGGCATCTTCGCCACCATGGTGCCCGCCCTGATGTGGCTCCACATCCACGGCGGCGAGTTCGGGGTGAGCCGGCCCTGGCACTTCTTCTGGATGACCGGCGGGCTCTCCAGCTTCCTGGACAATACGCCCACCTACGTGGTCTATTTCTCCCTGGCCGGATCGCCCGAGTTGGCCCCCACCCTGCATGCCGCATACGGGGCCCCTCCCCCTTCGCTCGCCCACGTGGGGATCCCCCAGATCATCCTGGAGGCCATCTCCGTGGGGGCCGTCTTCATGGGGGCCAACACCTACATCGGCAACGCCCCGAACTTCATGGTCAAGGTCATCGCCGAGGAGCGGAAGATCAAGATGCCAAGCTTCTTCGGATACATGCTCTGGTCGGGGCTGATCCTGATCCCCCTTTTCCTGGTGGTCACCTTGATCTGGTTCATCTGATCCCGGTTCAACCGGCTCGACCCGACGGCCGGAAGGGGACGGGGGGGGTGCAAAAGCCCCCCCGTCCTTGTATGTTCTGCCCTTTCCTCCCGGGGCCCCCTGGGGCGTTCGGGTCCGTCCTGGCGGGAGATGCCCATGGAACTGGTCGAACTCTTGGAGCGTGGAACAGTGGTCCTTCCCCTGGAGGCGAGGGACAAGTGGGAGGCGATCCGCACTCTCACGATGAGCCTCGTCGAGGCGGGGAAGCTCCCGGCCGAACGCTTCGAGGAAGTGCACCGGGCCCTGGTGGAGAGGGAGAAGGAACTCTCCACGGGCATGGAAAAGGGCATCGCCGTGCCCCACGCCGGGGTGGACATGCCCGGAGAGGCCCTGGGCGCCCTGGGCCTGGCCCCCCAAGGCATTCCCTTCGAGTGCCTCGACGGCGAGCCCGCCCGGATCATCTTTCTCATGGTCACCCCCAAGGACAAGAAGCTCCGCCACCTGCGCACTCTCTCCACGATCGTCCGGGTCCTGGCCCACGAGGGCCTGCGCAGGAAACTCCTGGAGTGTGCCTCCACTGAAGAGGTGATGCGGGTGCTCCAGGAGAGGGAGGAAGAACTCCTCAAGGAAGGAGGACCATGGCCTGGGCGGCGGTCGCCCTCTTCCTGACCGGGGCGGGCGGACTTCTCCTGGAGCTGGTCTGGGCCCGGGCCTTGGGGCTCGCCTTGGGGCTTTCCGTGGGGACCCAGGCCCTGGCCGTGGCGGCCTTCGTGGGAGGAAACGGCGCTGGCGCGGCCTTGGCGGGGCGCTTGGTCTCCCTGAAGAATCGCCGTCCCTGGGAGGCCGCGCGGGTTCTGGCCTTGCTCACTTTGCTTGGGTCTCTAGGGGTCTATCCCCTGCTGGCCTGGATGGGCCGCCCCGAGGCTCCTTCCTGGGCGCGGGTGGCCGGGGTCTCCCTCCTTCCGGTCTTTCTGGCCGCCCTCCTGGGGGGCGGAGTGACGCCCCTGGTCCTTTCGGCTTCCGCGTCGGAGGGAGAGGCCCGGCGCGCGGGATTTCTGCTGGGCTGGAAC
>JALUZX010000252.1 GCA_027011425.1 Planctomycetota bacterium | reverse complement strand
GGTCCCTGGACGCCCGGGCCCCGGGGCGGGCCATGCCCAAGCCGGTGAAAGCCTCCTGCCCGGCCGGGGAACCCGTGACCTTGGCGCTCCATCCCCTTCCCCAGGTTTCCGGGCGGGTCCTGCTCCCGGGCCGGGCCTCTCCCCGGGACGCGGAAGGCCTCCAGGCCGCCCTGACCAGGAAGGGCGGATTCGCCGGGGCCTGGGTCCTCTCGCCCCTGGCCCGCCCCGTGAGATTGGACCGGAAAGGGCGCTTCCGGATCACCCTGGAACGCTTTTCTCCCCCGGAAACCCGGTGGGTCGTGGCGGCCTGGGGAAGGGGCTCGCCCCCGGGGCTGAGCAGGGAATTCTTCTTCGAGAAGGGGCAGGGGCCCAAGGACCTGGAAATCCATCTTCCCCGCCCAGGTAAGGTGTCGGGACGGGTCTTCCCCTTTCAAGGGGCGCGCGTAACCGCGGAAGCATCCTCGGACCTGCCCTTTCCTCCCTTCCTTCCTTTTCAACAAAGAGTCTCCACGATCCCCGGGCCGGGGGGACGCTTCCTCCTGGGGCCCCTCACCCCGGGGACCAGAAGGATCCGGTTCTCCGCCCCGGGAAGAGTCTCCTCGGTACGGCCGATTCGGATACTTTCAGGGAAGACACAGGACCTTGGGACCGTCTCACTCCTTCCCGGTGTCGTCGTGGGGGGTATCCTTCTGGGTCCCTCGGGGAAACCCGAGCCGGGGGGCCGGGTCTGGCTCAGGCCCGTCTCCGGCGGCTCTCCCCGGAAGACCGTGGCGGGACCGGGGGGGCGGTTCCGGTTTCCCCCCGTGCCCCCGGGCAAGTATTTCATCCAGGGGTGCCGGCGGGACGCCGGAGCCTTGACGGCCCTGGAAGACTACGCCGCCACCAAGCGGCTCCTGGTCCTCTCGGGCCGGACCTTCTGGATCCAAGACCCAATCTCCCTGGAAAAAAGGCGCTGATCTCCATGAAGACGAAAAACTTGACCATAGCCCTGGTGCTCCTCCTCCTGGCGGGAGGACTGATCCTGGGCTTCCTGCTCTCCCAGGGGGCACCCGGCCCCGTGCAGGTCCCTACGGGAGAAGAAGCCCTGAACACCCCCGCCTCCAAACCCGCCAGGCCCGCGATCCCCAAGGTCCAGAAAGGGACCAGGACGAAAGCCCCCGGAAAGACCTCCGGCGAGAGGACCCAGGTGGGGACTTTGCGGCAAAGGAACATCAAGCATGGCATCCGCGGCGTGGTCTTGGGCCCCAACGGAGGCCCCGTCCCCGGGGCAAAGGTCTTTCTGGCGGAGCCCTTCAACGTGGGGAATTTCATCGCCGCCATCGCCCGGTCCGGGAATGCTTCTCCCCGGCGGAGGTTCAACCTCACCCGGACGGACAAGACCGGGGCCTTCGTGATCGGCTTCGACCCCAACGTCAACGCCGACCTCTTCATCGTCCATCCGGGGTTCCAGAAATACATGCGCAAGAGCGTCCATATCCCAGCCGACACCATCGCCGACCTGGGACGGATCGTCCTCTCCCAGGGCCTGGTGGTGCGGGGATACGTGCGGGCCGCCGCCACGGGCCTTCCCATCCAGGGGGCCACGGTCCGCCGGGCCAGGACCAGCACGGCCGTTTTCGACTCCGTCCCGGGAGAGGAAGACGGCGAGGACCACTTCACGGATCGGAACGGATATTACGAGTTCACCACGTTGAAACCCGGGACCTACAAGTTCGAAGCCTTCGCCAAGGGTTTCGCCAAGGAGGTCAAGAACCAGGTGAACGTCACCGAGGGGGGCGGTCCGATCCAGATTGATTTCTCTCTCAAGGTGGGCCTCACCATCAGCGGGATCGTGGTGGACGGCGAAGGGAAACCCGTGGCGGACGCCAAGGTCACGGCCAACAGCTACAGCGTGCAGTCGCCCGTATCCAGCGACACCCGGAGCGCCAAGGACGGCACGTTCGAGATCCTGGGGCTTCCCGCCGGGAAATACAACCTCACCGCCCAGGCCCCCGGTTTCGTGGAAGGAAAGAAACCCCTGGCCCAGGCGGGAGACACCAAAGTGGCCATCGTGCTCCAGCGCCAGGGAGGCGTGGAAATCCAGGTCCTGGGCAGGCACAACCGCCCCTTGCGCTCCTACCACCTGGAACTCCGCCAGGTCTTCGAGGGACAGAAGGTCTACGGCAAGACCACCGTTCCCGAGGTGGATGTGCGCAACGCCCGCCAGGGCCGTTACGTGCTCACCGGAATCGACCCCGGGAAAACCTATTGCCTGAGGGTCGAGGCAAGGGGCTACGCCATGACCTTCTCCCAGCCCTTCAAGGTGGAACTCGGCAAGCCCATGCCCTTCGTGGTGGTCCGTCTCACCCAGGGGGGAAGCATCCACGGGAGGGTGGTGGACTCCACGGGCAAGCCCGTGGCGGGCGCCCTGGTGGAGACCATGAGCAACGACTACCAGGACAACGCCTTCATCCGCATGTTCGCTCCCCTCATCCCCCAGCAGCACAGCCGGGTCAAGGCGACGACGAACAAGAACGGCGAATATTTCCTCAGGCTCGTCATGCCCCAGACCTACCAGCTCAAGGTCACCCATCCCGAGTATCCCACCACCTACCGCAAGGACATCCAGGTGGCCGAGGGCCAGACCGTCCAGGTCCCAGACATCATCCTTCCCGTGGGGGTGGTGGTCTACGGCGTGGCCTACGATCCCAACGGCCAGCCCATCAAAGGCGGGAAGGTCACCATGCAGGGCGACCAGGGGATCCAGTTCGGCGCGGAGGCCGTCACCGACGACCAGGGACGCTTCCAGTTCCCGCCGGCTCCTCCCGGGACCTACAAGCTCCAGTGCTCCCGGCCCGTGGGGAACAACCCCTTCATGACCATCGTGGACTTCAAGAAGAGCGAAACCCCCATCACCATCTCGGGGACGCAGAAACGCCTTCGCGTAAACCTTCAGATCAAGCCTTGATCCGGCGGACCGGACAGGCCCCAACAGGGCCGGCGTTCACCGGGGCCGATACATTTGGGTGTAGATGAAATGAGAAGGCCAGTCCCCTTTGTGGCGCAGTCACTGTAAAGTGCTGCATTTCATCAACCGGGCTCGAGGCCCCTAGACAACGAAAGGAGACCGGCCATGGAAGACTCTACCAGAT
>JALUZX010000251.1 GCA_027011425.1 Planctomycetota bacterium | reverse complement strand
TCCACAGGGTGGATGTGAAGCCGTCGGCGGCGACCAGCCGGTTCCTCCGGGGGTCCCAGGCCAGCTTGCGGATGGGCGGGGGCGGGGTCTGGTTGAGGTTGACCGTGGGGGCCGTCTTCTTCGACCAGGGAAGAAGCCGGAGTTTGCGGGCCTTGGGATCCGCGATCCCGAGGTCGGGACTCTCCCTGCCGGCCAGGAAGGCCCTTCCCGTGGCGGGGTCCACGGCGACGGTCTCGAACTGCAGCGGCGTCTCCAGGACCGCCGCCGTCTCCCGGTTGGGGTCGACCACGATCAGGCAATGGTCTCCCAATAGGTAGACCTCCCCCGTGCGGGGGTCGACGGCCAGGGCTTCGTCCTTGAGATACTGGGGAATCCGCCGGCCCGTGGGGATGTTCCTCACCCGGTCCAGGCGGCCTTCCACGAGGGTCAACGAAGAGGTCAGGGTCTGGGCAAGGACCACCCGGTTCCTGGGGGAATCGGCCCGGACCAGGAGGGGGCCCGCGCCGTTGAAACGAAGGCCCATGCGCGCGAGGAGATTCACTTCCCGGATCTTCCAGTCCCGGGCCTGGGCGGGAAGCTGGAGGGAGAGAAGGGAAAAGAAAAGGAAAGCGGATTTTCTCATGATCTTTCTTCGTTTCACCCCGGTTCAATCGAGAGTGTCCCACACGGTGAGCAGGCGGAGTCTCTTTTCGAAGGCCTCCGGGGAGAGGGCCGTCCGGGCGCGGACCGTGACGGGACGGCCCGGGAGGAGGTCGAAGAAGTCGTCCTCGAAGAAGGCCGAGCCTTTCTGGAGATAGAGGTGAACGTTCTTGGCGAGGACGGGCGACTCCAGGCGGACCTCCACCCCGCCCTTGGCGGCTTTCACCGAGAATGAGCACTTGGGCCTGGGAAGATCCAGATCCTTGACCTTCATGAAGTAATGCACGTTCTCGGCCAGGGTTTTTCCCTTCGAGACCAGAGCGGCGTGGAAGAGGATCCTCCTCGGGTCCTTGCCCGCCAGGATTTCTTTTTTCTCCACGTGGAAGAGGGGGAGGCTTCCGTTGGAGGGGATCTCTGCGGGGACCTCCCTGGACCAGAGGCTCGGGCCGCGGAAATCGAGGATCTCCATCCGCAAGGTCCCGGTCACGGGCTTGGTCAGGTCGGAGACGGCATGGACCAGGAGGCGGCCTTTTTCCTCGCAGGGAGAGACCAGGAGGGGCGCGTAAGCCTTCCGGGCGAAGTATTGAAGGGCCTTCCACTTTCCGAAGTAGTCGATGGAAGACCAGGAAGCCACGGGCCAGCAGTCGTCGAGTTGCCAGTAGATGCTTCCCATGCAGAAGGGCTTGGCCCGCCTGTAGGTCTCCATCCCGATCTTCATCCCCTCCGCCTGGAGGACCTGGCTCAGGTAGAGGAAGTGGTCGAAGCGGCGGGGGACCTTGTAATACTTGGACATGTACCACCGGATCCGCTCGTTGCCGATCCCGCTTCGCTGGTGGGCCTTCATGACTTCGGAGTCGATGTTCCAGTCTTCCCGGGTGGAAAAACGGGAGACCGTGTCCAGGAGAGGAAAGGATTGGAACCCGTATTCGCTCATGAAGCGCCCCACGTTGTCCCTGAAGGACTCGAACATGGCCTTGCCGTGCCAGACCCCCCAGTAGTGATAATCTCCGGATCTGGCCTGCAGGGAGGTATGGACTCCCCAGTCGGCCAGGGGCGAGGAGGGCCAGTAGGGCCGGGTTGGGTCGCAGGCGGAGACCACCTTGGGGAGGACCAGGTGGAAGATCCGGTCGTAGTCGGCGGTGATCTTCTTCCGGATTTCGGGATCGAAATCCTTCATCCAGCCCCAGGGGCCCAGGACCGCGTCCATCTCGTTGTTGCCGCACCAGAGGGCCAGGCAGGGGTGGTTGCGCAGGCGCTTCACGTTCTGGGCCGCCTCCCGGGTCGCGTTCTCCACGAAGGGGGCGTCGCCGGGATACAAGGCGCAGGCGAACATGAAGTCCTGCCAGACCAGGATGCCGTAACGATCGCACAGGTCGTAGAAGAGGTCGTTCTCGTAGATGCCGCCTCCCCAGACGCGGAGCATGTTCATATGGGCTGCAGCGGCCGACTTCACCAGGAATTCGTATTTTCCTGGCGTGACCCGGGAGGGAAAACTGTCCGCCGGGATCCAGTCCGCGCCCTTGCAGTAGAGGGGGATTCCGTTGAGTTCGAAGTAGAAGCTCTTTCCTCCCATGCTCTTCTTCCGGACCAGGCGCAGGGTCCTAAGGCCGATCCTGGTGGATCTCCTTTCCAGGATCCGGCCTTCCCCGGAGAGGACCGCCTCCAGGGTGTAGATGTGGGGCTCGCCCAGGCCGTTGGTCCACCACAGCCGGGGGCGGGGAATCGCCAGGTCCAGGCTGCAGGTTCCCGTTCCCTCCGCCAGGTCGATCTCCCGGGTGAAGGCGGGAAGGTCCGTTCCTTGCACCAGGATGGAGAGGAGGGCCTTTCCGGGGCGGGTTCCCCGGACCTCCACACGGGCGGTGAGGCGCGCCTCTTTGGGTGTGAGGGAGCGGACCAGGTATTGGACCGACTCCATCCGGGCCCGGTCCCACCCTTCCAGGCGGACGGGGCGCCAGATGCCCGAAGTGACCAGCCTGGGGCCCCAGTCCCAGCCGTATTGATACTGGGCCTTCCGGGCGAACATGCTTATCCCCAGTTTTCCCAGGCCCCCGATCCAGCCCCAGCCCGGCCCGGGAAGCTGGTATCCCAGGTCCAGCCGCTTGGGGAGATCCTCGCTTACGGGGGACCGGAACCGCACGAGGATCGTGTTGGGGCCCTTCCTGAGAAAGGGCCGGCAGTCGGCGGACCAGGTCCGGAACATGTTGTCGGCCCGGATAAGGAGCGCGCCGTTGAGGTAGACCCGGGCGTAGGTGTCCAGGCCTTGGAAGACCAGGCGGACCCGTTCCCTGGAGAGGAGGTCTTCCCCGGGGGTGAAGGTCTTTTTGTATTCCCAGTCCACCTTGTCGATCCACTGGAGGTCCCTTTCGTTGGTGCGGTAGAAGGGGTCGGGGATCAGGCCCGCCGCCAGGAGGTCGGTGTGGACGCACCCGGGAACGTGGGCGGGATACCACTTCTTCTGGCCCGCCATGTGGAACTCCCATGAACCGCCCAGGTC
>JALUZX010000250.1 GCA_027011425.1 Planctomycetota bacterium | reverse complement strand
GGCTCCATCCTCTGCATCGGGGCGGGCGGGGGGCTGGACGTCCTTACGGCCCACTACTTCGGCAAGAAGAGAATTGTGGGGGTGGAGATCAACCCCTCCGTGGTGGAGGCGGTCAAGAAGGTCTTCCCCGCCTTTTCGGGCTACCTCTACGACTCCCGCAGGCACCCGGGAATCGAGGTCCACGTGGCGGAAGGCCGCCATTTCATGGAGACCACGGAGGAGAAGTTCGACGTGGTCCAGCTCTCGGGGGTGGACACCTTCTCCACCACCGAGGCCGGGGCCTTTTCCCTTTCGGAGAACTTCCTCTACACGGTTCAAGCATTCAAGACCTACCTGTCCCACCTCAAGGACGGGGGCGTCCTCACCCTGACCCGCTGGTTCGCCCCGGCGGGCGAGCCCTCCCCCGGGCCGGACGGCATGCTCCACATCTGGCCCCGCTACTCCCTCAGGCTCCTCACCCTGGCATGGAAGGGCCTGGAGGCCTTCGGGGTGAAGGACCCGGCCAAGTGTATCTACTTCTTCCGGTCCGGCCTCTTCACGGTCATCCTGGTCAGGCCGGAAGGATGGACCCCGGCCCAGACGGCCGTCCTGGACGGCTTCCTGGCGAAGATGGGCTTCGAGCCCTTGTTGCTTCCCGGCGCGAAAGGCCCGGCCCTCACGGTGGCCGGCAAGAGCTGGCCCAACGTGTATGTCGAGTTCGCCCGGGCCCCGGACAAGGACGCCTACATCGCGTCCTACCCCTTCAACGTGGAGCCCCCCACGGACGACCGGCCCTTCTTCTTCGAAGTCTCCCGGTTCAAGCACATCTTCTCCAAGGAGCACTACCTGAACTCCCTGGGCGGGATGACGGCCCACGGGATTCTCTCGGTCCTCCTCGTGGAGGTCCTCCTTCTCGGCTTCTTCCTTGTGATCCTCCCTTTGAAAAACCTCCTCCTGGCCCTGAAAAAGGAACTCCCCCGGGGGCGGATCACGGGGGGGACGCTCTACTTCGCCTGCCTGGGGCTGGGATTCATGCTGGTGGAGATCGCCCTCTCCCAGAAATTCATCCTCTTTCTGGGACACCCCTTCTACTCTCTCGCCGTGGTGCTCTTCGCCCTCCTGGTCTTCAGCGGGGTCGGGTCGGCTCTCTCCCACAAGGTTCCCCTCCCCATTCTGGCGCCCCTCCTTCCCGCCGCCCTGGCCCTCATCTACGGGGCCGCCCTGGATCCCCTCTTCGGGGCCCTGCTCCACCTGGACACCTGGCTCAGGATCCTCGTGGCGGTCCTCCTCATCGCCCCCCTGGGCCTGGCCCTGGGGATCCCCTTCCCCTCGGGGGTGCGGCTTCTCGGAAAGACCGGTGAAGGCCTGGTGCCCTGGGGCTGGGGCGTAAACGGCTACGCCTCGGTCCTGGCCTCGGTCCTGGCCATCGTGCTGGCCATCTCCGTGGGCTTCACCATGGTGCTTGCCCTGGCGGCCCTCCTCTACGTCCTGGCCCTTCCCGGGGCCCGGTTCATGCGGGAGGACCCGGAAGATCCCCTGGGGCTTTCCGAGCTGGACGGGTGAAAGAACCCCCGCCCGGAGAAATCCAGCCTTTAAGAGGCCCCGTCCAAACTTCGCGCCCCCTTCCCGGGGGAGTCCCTTCCTTACACTCATCTAACAGGAACTCCATGGAGCTCCTCATCTTCTCCGGTAGTCTTTTTTCCCAAACCCGCACCAAGAAAGGAACGATCCGAAGATGTCCATCATCCGCCTTTCCTGCCTTTGCTTTCTTCTTCTTTGGATTCCTTCCACCCCGCTGACGGCCCAAAACCAGCGCCGCGACCACGTGCGGTTCGAGAAACCCCACAAGGACCCGGTCCTGGAGGAGATGTACAAGCGGGACAAGAAACTCCAGCAGGAAATCGAGAAGGAGACGGCCCGGATCCTGAAGAAGCTCCGGGAAGAGCGGAAGAAGTCCGCCCCTCCGGACAGGTCGCTCCGGCCCGACACGAGCAGCCTCCCCCGGCCCAAGGGCCCCAAGGCCTTCAAGCAGGCCTGGCACTTCCCCCCCGTGCCCCAGTACTTGAGCGGCACCTGCTGGGACTTCGCCACGACCTCCTTCATGGAATCGGAGGTCAAGAGAATCACGGGCCGGGAGATCAAGCTCTCCGAGATGTGGACGGCCTACTGGGAATACGTGGAGAAGGCCAAGGGGTTCTTGCGGTCCCGGGGGACCAGCGTCTTCAGCCAGGGCTCGGAGGCAAACGCGGTTCCCAGGATCTACTCCCTCTACGGCGTGGTGCCCGAGTCCGCCTACAAGGGCGTCCTCGCCAAGGACGGAAGGATCGACCACGATCCCATGTTCGCCCGAATGAGCGCCTTCCTCCAGTGGTGCAAGCAGAACTCCTGCTGGGACGAAAACTTCGTGATCCCCGTGATCCGCCGGATCCTGGACCAAACCATGGGGCGCCCGCCGGAGAGATTCGACTGGAAGGGAAAGACTTATACCCCCAAGGAGTTCCTGGACCGGGTCTGCCGCATCCGCCCCAAGGACTACGTGGCCCTGCTCTCCACCCTGCGCGTCCCCTTCTGGACCCGCACGGAGTTCCGGGTCCCCGACAACTGGTGGCACGACAAGAGCTACATCAACGTCCCCCTGGACGTCTGGTACGGCGCCCTGCTCTCGGCGGTGAAGAAGGGCTACACCGCCGTCTTCGGCGGCGACGTCTCCGAGCCCGGCTATTACGGCAAAGAGAACATCGCCTACGTCCCCACCTTCGACATCCCCTACCCCTTCATCGACCAGGACTCCCGGGAATTCCGGATCTACAAGCACCAGACCACCGACGACCACGGGATCCACCTGGTGGGGTGGAAACGATTCAAGGGCCACGACTGGTTTCTCATCAAGGACTCGGCCCGTTCCTCCCGGTGGGGCCCCTTCAAGGGCTATTACATGTACCGCGACGGTTACGTGAAACTGAAGATGCTCTCCTACCTCGTCCACAAAGACGCCGTAAAGGCCATCCTGGACCGGGTCGCCGCCCCAAAAAAGCGGTAGGGGAGGCCCGAACGTCGTGCACGAAGGGTGAGCCCAACTCCGGGAAATCCCCACCCATGAATCCCCCATTTCCCCGTGAAGAGCACGCCGGAGGGCGCCGCAGGCGCCCGAACG
>JALUZX010000249.1 GCA_027011425.1 Planctomycetota bacterium | reverse complement strand
GAAGAGCCCTGTTCGTTTGCCTGCCCCCCTGGAACCTGGAGGGGATCCTTCCCGAGGAGGCCTTGCCCCGGCGGATCGGGGACCTCCGGCCCGGGCCCATGAGAACGCTCTACGTCCGGGTCCCGGCGCCTTCCGGGAAGGCGGGCCTGCCGCCCGTGCTGGGTCTCCCTCCGGGGAAGGGGTTCGATTTTCTGGTGCGCCTGGGAGAGAAACCCTGGGCTTTCCTGGCCACACCGGCCCGCCGGGGGGTGAGACAAAGGAAGGGAAAGGCGGCTCTTCCTATGGCAAAGGAGCTTCTTTTGGGGATGGGAGTGGAAGCGGCGCCGGAAGGGGCCCTCTCCCTGGGCTGGAAGAAGGCTCTCCTCCACCAGTCCGCCGGCGTGGAAGGGCTTCGGCCCGGGCCGGTGACCGCGGTGGAAGGCCTTTTTCTGGCGGGAGACTGGATCGCCACGGGCCTTCCCGCCACATTGGAGAGCGCCGCCCGGTCGGCCGGGCTGGCCGCCCGGGCCTTCCTGGGGAAATCCGGGGAGGAATGAAATTGAAAGGGGAAGCGGGGAGATAGTAGGAAAGGCCCCGGGCCGGGGAGCGTTCGAAGTGCGGCAAAGGCGCGTCCCGGTGGGGGTGCGCCCCGGGAACGGACCCGGGAAGAAGACGTGAGGTGGCGAATGGCATCGAGTGTGGATGGAGGAACCATGGCCAAGGATACTTTGGAAGTCCGCTGGCATGGCCGCGGAGGCCAGGGCGCCAAGACGGCGGCGACCTTTCTGGCCGAAGCGGTGATGGAGGCGGGCAAGCACAGCCAGGGCTTTCCCGAGTACGGGCCCGAAAGGCGGGGCGCTCCCGTTAGGGGCTATACCAGGATCTCGGAAAAGCCCATTCGCAGGCACTGCAGCATCGCCAGCCCGGACATCGTGATCGTCCTGGACCCGACCCTCCTGGACTCCCCCTCGGCGGGGGTCACCCAGGGCACGACCAAGGACACGATCTTTCTGGTGAACACCACCCTCTCCCCCGAGGAGATCAAGAAGGAACTCGGCGTGGAGGGCAAGCTCTTCGGAGCGGTGGACGCCACGGGGATCGCCGTGGAGGAGTTCGGGCGGCCCATCCCCAACACCCCCATGGTGGGGGCCCTGGTCAAGGCCTCGGGCATCCTGGACATGGATACGGTCGAGAAGGTTTTGCAGCACAAGTTCGGGAAGAAGTTCAGTCAGAAGGTGATCGACGGGAACCTGCGCGCGGTGAAACGCGCCTACGAGGAGTTGAAGACGGTATGACGCTCAAAAAAGCCCACGAGCTGGCGCCGGGCGGGATCATCACCGAGCCCGGGAACAGCCAGGAGTTCAAGACAGGCGACTGGCGCGAACAGCGGCCGGTCTGGAACAAGGACAACTGTATCCACTGCCTGTTCTGCTGGATCTACTGCCCCGACAGTTCGATCCGGATCGTGCAGGACGAGTCGGGGAAATGGCGGATGGACGGCATCCAGTATGACCACTGCAAGGGTTGTGGAATCTGCGCCTTCCACTGCCCGGGCAAGAAGGGGAACAAGGCGCTGGTGATGGAGCGGGAAGAAAAGTGACTCCCGCCCCCCGCGCAATTGCAGGAAAGGAACGAGTTGCCATGGAGCAGCATTTTGTCGCGCTGACGGGGAACGAGGCGGTGGCCACGGCCTTCAAGCAGGCCCGGCCCCACGTGGCCTCGGCCTTCCCGATCACTCCCCAGACGGAGATGATGCACAAGTTCGCCGAGTTCGTGGCCAACGGCGACGTGGACACGGAGATGATCCTGGTGGAGAGCGAACACTCCGCCATGTCCGCAGCCGTGGGCTCCCAGGCCGCCGGGGCGAGGACCATCACGGCCACCTCCTCGGCCGGGTTCGCACTCATGTGGGAGATCGTATACGTGGCGGCCTCCCTCAGGCTCCCGATCGTCATGGCCCTGGTGAATCGGGCCCTCTCGGGGAACATCAACATCCACAACGACCATTCCGACTCCATGGGGGGCCGGGATTCGGGGTGGATCCAGATCTATTGCGAGGGCGCCCAGGAGGCCTACGATACGGCCTTGATGGCCTTCCGGATCGGCGAGCACCCGGACGTCCAGCTCCCCGTGATGGTCTGCTACGACGGGTTCATCATCAGTCACACCGCCGAGTCCATCTATACGATTCCCGACGAGGAGGCCTGGAAGTTCGTGGGCCCCTACAAGCCCCTGCGGCGCCTGGTGGACACGGAAAAGCCCTTTACGGTGGGTCCCCTGGACCTTACGGACTACTACTTCGAGCACAAGGTCGGCGAGATCGAGGCCCACGAGAAGGCCGTGCCCGTCATCGAATCGGTCTTCAAGGAATACAGCGCCCTTTCGGGGCGGACCTACGATTTCTTCGAGGGCTACCGGCTGGACGACGCGGATGTGGCCGTCGTGGTCCTGGGCTCCACGGCCGGGACGGCCAAGGACGTGGTAGACCAGATGCGGGCCGACGGAATCAAGGCCGGGCTCTTGAAGCTCCGGGTCTTCCGGCCCTTCCCCAAGGACCGGCTCGTGGAGGCCCTCAAGGGCAAGAAGGCCGTGGGCGTCATGGACCGGTGCGCCTCCTTCGGCGGCTTCGGCGGGCCCGTCTTCAACGAAATCCGCTCGGCCCTCTACGGGGTGGATGGCGCCCCGCCGGTCTACAACTGGATCTACGGGCTCGGCGGCAGGGACTGCGACCTGGACCAGATCGGGACCGTCTTCGGCGCCCTGGACCGGGCCGCCAAGGGCGAAAAGCCGGAGAAGACCGTGAATCTCCTCGGCGTGAGAATCTGAGGAGAGGAGGAATATAGAAATGGCGATCAATCTTCAGGAACTTGCGGGAAAGAAAGATCTCCTCGCATCGGGGCATCGCGCCTGCGGGGGGTGCACGGGCTCCAACATCCTGCGCCAGGTCATGCTCAACGCCGGCGAGGATACGGTGGTGAGCTTCGCCACGGGCTGCATGGAGGTGGTGACCACCATCTTTCCCTATACCTCGTGGAAGAATCCCTACATCCACGTGGCCTTCGAGAACGCGGCGTCGGTGATCTCCGGCGTCGAGACGGCCTACCGGGCCCTCCAGAAACGGGGGGACTACCCCAAGGACAAGAAGGTCCACTTCATCGCCTTCGGCGGCGACGGCGGGACCTACGACATCGGCCTCCAGGCCCTTTCGGGCGCCATGGAGCGGGGCCACAACATGGTCTACGTCTGCTACGACAACGAGGCCTACATGAACACCGGGATCCAGCGTTCCGGCGCCACTCCCTTCGCGGCCCAGACATCCACCACGCCTGTGGGGACGGTCAAGAAGGGGAAGGAGCAGAACCGGAAGGATCTCACCTCCATCATGGTGGCCCACAACATCCCCTACGTGGCCCAGAGCACGCCCTTCCACTGGCGGGACCTGGCGAACAAGGTGCGCAAGGCCCTGGCCGTGGACGGCCCGGCCTTCCTCAATGTGCTCATGCCCTGCCCCGTGGGCTGGCACTTCGACACGAGCCTCGGCATGGAGCTGGCCCGGATCGCCGTGGAGTGCAAGTTCTGGCCCCTCTACGAGGTGGAGAACGGCCAATACAAGCTCAACTACGAGCCCAAGAAGCCCGTGCCCTTGACGGACTGGCTCAAGCCCCAGGGCCGTTACAAACACCTCTTCAAGGAGGAGAACAAGGAACTCCTGGAGAAGCTCCAGGCCTGGGTCGACGAGGAGTGGGCCAAGCTCCGCAGGCGTTGCGGCCTGGAACCCACCGAAGTCGCCAAGTAACCTTGCCGGCCGGCAATCTCCAAGCCCGGGGCGGGAGGCTCCTTCCCGCCCCGGGCTTGTCTTTTGGGGGGGCGGGCGCCCCCTCCTCTCCTCTTGCCAGGGGAGAGCCGGGGGATAGACTTGTGCCTCCTGGGACTTCGGTAGGCCCGTAGTTCAATTGGCAGAGCACCTGACTTTGGCTCAGGATGTTGCTGGTTCGAGTCCAGCCGGGCCTGCCAGTTTTTTTTCTCCCGGCGCCCCGGCAGGGGCGGAAAAGGGAGGGCTTTGAGATGGCCCATGTCTTCGGCCCCATCCCTTCCCGGCGGCTGGAGGAGATCGGCCCCGACCAGGTCCACCTCCTCGTCCCCGACAGGCCGCCCTCGGAGGAGTGGGTTAGGCCGGCGTCCAGGGAAAAGGTGGAACTGGCCCGGGAGATCCTGGGCGGGGCGGCCCGGGTCCTCTCCCTCTACGATCCGGCGAATTTCGACCTCTCCGGCGGGAAGAGCCTGGTCCAGGCGATCCTGGACGTGATCCAGCGCCACCCCATGAAGGAGGAGGAGCTTCTCGCCGCCCTGGAGCGCTATGCCCCAAACCGCGTCCAGGAGACACTCTCCCAACTCCAGCGGACCGGCCGCGCCCGCCTCGTCACCCGCCTGGACGGACGCTTCTGGGTCTCCGCCTCCACCCGCTTCCAAGGGGAGAAGCGTGTGAAGTAACCCAACCCGAGTGATGGACCCGGCTTCGATCGCGGTGGAGGGAAAGGGGATAGATGTTATTCAGGGTAATAAATTCAAAAGTTCCTCGATAAACCCTACCACGTCGGCTTGAAGGGCCTCATCCGGCCCTCCGGCCATGAATTCAGCGACACGGCGGGGACCAAGTCCATCATGGTCCAAAAAATCCCGTTTCAGAATCCCGATGGCATTCTTTGCGGATTTGTCCCCGAGGAGGGGCTTCAACCGGGATGCCACATCATCCAAATTTGATCCATAATTTCGCACCATATAGAATAAATCGTAAGCATCCTTGTTTTCCCCGCGCAGGTCGAAGGCCAATGCCTTGAGAATTATGAAAGCTCCTGGGCCGCAAACCAAGATCCTACGCTTCGCCTTTTCCCCCAGTATCGTTTTCCCTGAAAGTATGACGGGTTGTCGGTCCTGAAAGGCAAGGTGTAGGCCAGGTGCGATAAGGGCCGCGAAATCGGGCTCGATGTAACGAAGCCTTCCTCCCCTGTCACTTTGTAATGTCGGTTGTATCAGGAAGTCCACAGTGACGTCACGAAAGATCCACCGCTGAAGGGTTGGATTGCCGGCTTCGTTCGTGTCTGGTGAAAAACCCGCCTTCCGTAGTCTGTTCGTAAGGGCTCTGTATCTCCCCTCTCCGAGGATTGTGAGTGAAATGCCAAGGTCCAGGTCCAAGGTTCCGGCATGAAATTCGGCTTCCCGGTCCTTGTTCTTTTGGTCGATCAAAAGGGAGGGGACCAGGCCGCCTACGACTACCAGTTCATCCATAAGGTCCCCAAGTTTTGTCGCCACGTAAAGGCAGGTCGCCCGCACGAGCGCAAGGCTACCTTTGGAATAACCCATTGCTGAGTCAGGTTTATCGGGCAAATTTATTCCAGGATCCTTCGGCGAATTTCTCGGGCCGCCTCGTCCGCCCTCTCCGGGTGGGCCTTGAGGTCGATATAGGCCTGAACAGGATGGACGCAGTGGATTTCTTCGCGGTCAGCGGCCCCGTGGAAGACCCCTTCGTCCTTGGGAACAACGAGCCACAGGTTGGCGCCGCGTCTTTCCTCGCGAAAATTGATGTATTCCAACAAGATCGGGTCAGGATGTTTCTCCAGGAAAAATGTCACGGTCCGGAACCCCCCGAATTGGACCAAAAGCCAGGCAGCCCCAAGGCCGGTGGCGGCATATTGAACTCCCCGGCTTTTGAATACGTCCGCCGCCCGGCGCAAAAGGTCACTCCCCGTCCGGGATGGCACATGGCCTTGGATCCTCTCGTGTTGACCGAAATCGTAGGCTTCCTTCCAAGCCTCGAGGAGAAGGCCCGGGTCAGGGACCCGGATCTTTTTGTCGGCCCCGCGGTTCACCCAACCTTCTTTCAGGAGCCTGGCCACGATCCGGCTCGTGAACCCCTCGTCCATTCCGGTCGCCCGCGCGATCTCACGCTGGGCCACAGGGCGTTTGGGGTGCATGAGGAGCCATCGAACGATACGGGCGCTCTTGGGGGCGAAAACGCTTGCCGGCCTTCCGGGACGTTTGAAACGATTAGGCCGTCCGTCGGTCAAGATCCGGATCCCGGGAGCAAGAATCCTGGCGTTGCCGCTCAGGTCGAGCCAGCCGACACCTGCTTCTTCACAGAGTTTCCGCCCTACGGGCCCCATGAAAGGCACGGAGACCAGGGGGATCGCGGGACCTGCCAAAGTGAGGGCTTTTTCCCTTGCTTCGCGCAGAGCTGCTGAGACTGGACCCGCCGCTCCAGAGGCTTTCCAGAAGACCTGGAAGGTAAGGCCTGGAAAGGAAAGGAGGGTAAATTCTATGTCATGGTCCTCGTTGACCTGGATCTTTCCCTCCGAGGGCGGAAGGCCAAGAAGATAGGCCAGGACCTTTATGACCTGGCGGAGGGCTTGGGTTTTTTGGGGAATCTTCATACTTGACTAAATATAGCGACTTGACTAGTGGGTCAAGTCCAAGAATTTAGTCAAGTTCATTCCAGGCGCGGCACTCAAGGCCCGGGGTCGCCGGGCCTTTCCCTCCACTCCCTGCTCCCGGGGTCTGGAGGGCGTCAAAGGTCCTTCTTTCTGGAAGGTTTCGGGGGCCACCTAGGAAGGCGGATCTGAAAGGTCTGGGTCTTTTTGGTGTCCTTTACCTCGATGATGGGGGAATTCTTTCGGGGGAAGGGGATGATCGGAAAGGATCCAGCCGAGGAAAAACTATCGAGAGTAACTGCCACGAGCCACAAGACCCGGTAACGTCCGGGGCGGGAGGCCGACGCATAGAAGTTCTTGCCGTTCCGGAATAGATGGCATGGGTAGTATGGGTGGTGAGGAAAGTTCGGCCGGGCGCCGGGATCCAGGGGCTCCAGGTGGATTCCCAAGTACCTGGGAGGCTTGGGGAGGCGTTGATCTCCCGTGGGGACGAAGTGGAGTTTGTAGACGGGCTCGAGATGAATCCTGGAGGAGGCCGGGGGAAGATGGATCTTTTTCGGGAGGAAGCCCGGGCACTCCACCTGGGCGGGCCCGGCTTCCCTGGCGGGGAGGATGATCTTTTCGCCGGAGAAAAAGGTGGTTCTCTTCTTCAAGTTTCTGCCGAAGCGAAGACAGGCCTGGAAGAGGCCCGGCCCAAGGGGGGATTCCAACTGGAGCCGAAAGGACATGATCTTTTTCCTGGCGTCGATGACGCGGACCCTGGGATCTCGGCACCTTCCTCCCCGTGGCACCTGGATATCCCGGATCCATGAGATCAAACTGGATGCGTCGTAGCTGCTGAATCTACTGAAGACAACCACCATTTCGTAATTGCCGGTGATGAGTTTGGAGAATCGGAATCTCCCTTGTTCATCGATCTCTTTCCGGAGCGTGGGTCTCTTTTTTGCGGGCGAGCCGGCTTCCCTTTCAATCGCGCGAAGGTAGACCCGGAATCCCGATAGGGGGATCCCCGGTGGGGCCAGGACGGTTCCCTCCAGGGATCCTGTGCCGGAAAGCTGTATTCTGATGTCTTTTGTACCCGCGGATACGAGAGGTTCTTCTTCCTGGACCCAATTTTCCTTCTTCACGTCCAGGACGATTTTTCCGGCCGGGTGGCTCGAGTAGAGGGCAAAGGTCCCGTCTTTGCCGGAAAAGGCCACGCTAAAGTGCGGTTCCTTAATTGGAGGGGATGGGAGGGATCTTTTTCTTTGCCGGTAGGCCAGGACGCAGGCGTCCTCGATCGGCTCGCCCCGGTCCCCTACCACGACCCCGGATGCCAAAAGGGTGTTTTCTTCTAGGGAGATGTCCCCCAGGTCCACCGTTCCGTTTTTCCCCGGAGGAAGAGAGATGTAAGATCCCCCCCTGGGAGAGAATCTTCCGATTTCCGCAAACCGGAAGATGATCTTCCCAGAAGGGAGAGAGTCTTTGGGTAGAGGGCAGAAGAAACCCCCCTGGGGCCCGGTCCGGACGCGGCCTTCCAGGGATGTTGAAATGCCCGCCCTGGAGATGGAGAGCGTCCAGGAGAGAGGCGCATCCTCCAGGGGCCCGCCACGGGGACCGAGGACCCTGCCTTTCAGGGTTACTCCCTGGAAGGCAGGAAGAACGGCACGTAGAAGGAGCTTTTCTTTGGACGAGGTTGGACCATGTATGCAGGCCTCGACCGGGGCAGTGCGGAGCCCGCTTTCGAGTAGGCGATACGCCCAGATTTGAAAGCCCATTCCCAGGCCTACCCATGGAAGGACGATCTTCCCCGACCTCGTGGTCAACCGGGAAGGCGCTTCCTCCGCCAGGGGCACAACCGGCAAGGGAGAGGGTTCCATGCGGACCGTGCGGGGGCCGGGGGCCGGCGGAGGGACGGCGGGTTTTTCTTCGGCCCCCCCGTCCAAGACCTCGGCCGTTTCGGAGAACCCATGCATCTCCACTCCCAGTTCCTCCCGGCAAAGGCGGCCGTCCGGATCCAGGAAGTGGATCTCCAGGCTTCCCGTGGGAGGGAGGGCCAGTTCGATCGGCCCAGGCGAAGGGGGACGGAAGGAGACCTTCCGTTCCAGTGGGGACTGGAAGGGCAGGTCCACCAAGAGCAGTCCGGAGGATTTCTTTCCTGCCCTGGGGATCATCCCCGGAAAGATCTCGAAGGTGGCTGTTCCCCCGGGACCGCGGGTTTGGGTCCATATGCCCAACTTAGGGTATATGGACAAATCGTTTTCCTCCGGGAGTAAAATGAGGGGGACCCCTTCGAGGGGGCGGCCCCCGGAGTCCACGACCCGCGCCTCGATGAGAACGGGCGGGCCGATCTCCACCTGAATCATCCTTTTGAAAGGGATGGATGGGGAATACCAGACGCCCATTCTTTTTCCCTTTCGGCAGAGAAGGAGACCTCTCTCCCCGGGGAAAGGGGGGATCCAGGCAAGGCCCTTCTTGTCCGTCACGGCGGGACGGGGGGTGAGGAGGGATTTCCCCAGTTCTTCCTGCCGGACAAGAGGGGTTCGCCTTTCCACCAGGGACCGGGAGAGGGCCCGGGTTTCGTCGAGGAGGAAGACCTGGGCTTCCGGGACGGGCTTCCCCGTCTCCCGGTCCAGGACCAGGACCTTCCACGTCCTTTTCAGGGGGGAAGGCGGAGCAGTCCCGAAGTCCTTGAGAAAAGCAGAGGCCAGGCCGCCGAGTAGGACCAGAGCAGCCGGGAGAAGGGACGGGTGGATCCTTTTCTTCACGGTCTTGTCCCTCCTTCCCGGGGCTGGGCCCCGGGAAGGGATAATCTACCACGAAAGAAAGGTCTTGGGGGCGGCGGGTGGAACCGCTTTCGACGGCTCTTCGGTTATTGTCCACCAAATACGACCCGCAGGCCGTTGGAGAAGGCCAGGCCAGCGGGGTTGGCTCCTTTGTCCAGGACCAGCCCCTGGTGGTAGAGGGAGATCCCCAGGAAGGCGGGGTTTTCCGGGACCTGGACGCTCACCCATCCGAAGAAGAAGGGCTTGACCAGAAGGACGCTCGCCAGGAGGTCGCACTTGGGCGCGCCCAGGAAGGCCAGGTTCAGGGGAAGGGTGTATTTTCCCCATTTCTTGTTGGACCGCCCCAGAAGAAGGAAGGCCGGGGCGAAGAGGTTGGCCTTTTTGATGTTGAGCCTGTAGGGCGACCCGATGATATGGATGCTCTCTGAAACCAGGATGGGAACGGCGCCTCCCCCGAAGGTGCCGGGGCAGCCCTTTCCGTAGGCGGAGGCCGAGCCGGGCAGGTAGGGCGGGGTCTCCGGGACCAGGACGAGAACGAAGGGAAGGGGAGACTTTTCCAGGGTCTTGGCCGTGACCACCAGGTTCACCTTGCCCGAGCCCGGCGCGAGGAAGACGACCTTTTCGTTTACGTTGCGAGGGGTCCTTGAGGAGGCGATGACCAGGGGCCCCACCCGGACCTCCAGGTCCAGGTTGCTCTGGGAGTTGAGCTTGTTCAGGGTATACCGGTTCCAGGAGAGGACGGCCGCATAGCGATTGCCGGGCTTGACGCTCATGGTGAAGGTCAACTTGGTTTGGGTCTTCGTGATGTTTGCGGAAAGGATCGCCCCCATCTTCCCCTGGGCCACAGCGGCGGCCCGGTCGTCCCTGAGGTAGCCGAGACCGTAGGCGTTCCTGGTGTTGTAGGGGGGTACTGTGTTGGCGGCGCTGATGTCCTGGGCCGTGGCCAGGAGGACGGCCCGGGTCTCCAGGGCCGTGGCGGAGGGTTTCAGGAAACGGTAGAGCAAGGCCGCGCCGGAGACCTGGGGGGTGGAATTGGATGTCCCGTTGGAGGTCCGGGTCCCTCCATCCGCCTTTGGTGTCACGATGGAGGAACCGTTGGCCACGATGTCCGGGTAATAGCGGCCGTCCGCCCAGAGGGGGCCCCGGGACGAGTAGTCGGCCACCTTTCTCGTGTCGGGCTCCACGGCGCCCACGGCGAGGATGTTGGTGGCGCCGTTGCTGTAATGGGTGCTGACGCCGAAATTGCCGCACATGGCGGCCACGAAGATATCGGCGTTGAGGACCAGGGAATCCATGGCCTGCTGTTCCACCCAGTAGGAGGGGGCCGATCCCATGAAGGAGTTGTTGGCCACCAGGATTTTGTATTTGGCCCTGTCGGAAGCGACCTTCTGCCAGGTCTTCACCATTGTGGAGAGCAATGTAAATCCGCCGGGACGCTCCGCCCAGGCGTAGGCGGCGATGGAAGCGGCCGGGGCGTGGCCTCTGTCGCTGGTCCTGGTCTTGTCCCATTTCTCGCCCGCCGCAATGGCCGTCACGGATGTGCCGTGGAT
>JALUZX010000248.1 GCA_027011425.1 Planctomycetota bacterium | reverse complement strand
CTTGCCGGGGGCCTTCCGGTCGAAATCGAAGTCGATCACCCGGTCGAGGCGCTGGAAAGCCGGCTTCCCCTCGGGTTTCTTGCCCTTGAAGTATTCGCCCTTCAGGCCTCGGGCCCCGGCGGGGCCGCCGGCGGGACGGAGGTAGGCCGCCGGCACGGTGGGGAGGGTGGGGTTTTCTCTGCCGCATCCTTTGGCGTAGTAGACCTTGGCCTTGGGCGGAAGGATGTCCTTGATCCCCTCCAGGAGGGAGACCGCGTCCTGGGGGGACCGGCTGTAGTTCCCGAGTCTCCCCTTGGCGGCGGCAGGTCCCAGGACGGCGATGGAAGAAATGGTCTTCGGCAGGGGGAGGGTCCCCTTGCGGTTCTTGAGAAGGGTGATGGCCTTCCTTCCCGCTTCCAGGGCCAGGGCCTGGTGGGCCGGGCGGTCCGTGAGCCAGGCCACGGCCTTCACGTCCGCGAAGGGGTTGTCGAAGATCCCCATCTCGAACTTGGCCCTCAGCACCCGGGAGACGGCCAGGTCCAGTGTGTCCCCCGGGAGGATTCCCTTGCGGGCCGCCTCCAGGAGCGGCTTTCCGAAATACCTCACGTCGGGAAGCTCCACGTCCAGTCCGCCCTTCACGGCCTGGACGGCAGCCTCCAGGCGGGTGGCGGCGGTGCGATGTTTTTCCATGATCCCCGCCACGGAGCTGTAGTCAGAGACCACGTAGCCCCGGAATCCGATTTCGTTTCGGAGGATTTCGGTCAGGAGCCAATGGTCCGCCGAGCAGGGCCTGCCGTCGAGGGAATTGTAGGCGGCCATGATGGAGAGGGCGCCGCCTTCGCGGATGCAGGCCCGGAAACCGGGAAAGTAGATTTCGTGGAGGAGGAGGGAGGAGAAGTGGACCGCGTTGGAATCCCTTCCTCCGTCGCCGATGTTGGCGACGAAGTGCTTGGGGGTGGTGATGACGCCGGACTTCCCCACGCCCCGGCAGTAGGCCGCGCCCATCCTGGAGGTGAGGTAGGGGTCCTCGCCGTAGGTCTCCTGGGTCCTTCCCCAGCGGACGTCACGGGCGATGTTGACTACGGGCGAGAGGACCTGGCGCACCCCCCGGGCCCGGGCCTCCTTGCCGATGACGGTCCCGATCTTTTCCATCAGAACGGGGTCGAAGGTGGCGGCAAGGCCGATGGCCTGGGGAAAGGAGGTGGAGCCCCGGGCCAGGAGCCCGTGGAGGGATTCGTTGTGGTTGATGGGCGGGACGCCCAGGCGGGAACGCTGGAGGAAGAGTTTCAGGATCTTGTTGACCTTGCGGGCTCCTTCCAGGGGGGGGAGGTGGTTGATCCGGATCCTGGTGACGCCGGTCCCTTCCGGGCCGGGCACGTCCTTCTCGGAATTGATCCACTTGCACCTGAGCTGGGCGACCTTTTCTTCCAGGGTCATCCTCCCGAGAAGGTCCCTGACCCTGACCTCCACCGGCGCCTTGGGGTCCTGGTAGGGGAAGCGCGGGGCCTTCTGTTGGGCCGCGGCGGGGAGGACGAGAAGAAAGGCTCCTAGGAGGGCGGTGAATCCTTGGCTTTGCATGTCCGTTTCTCCGTGCTGGTTTCGCGGGGGTGGTCCCGGCCGTCCCGGGGAAAGGACGAGGATAGCTTCCTACCTGGCCTTTTTGAACCCGGAGGATCCGTGAAGGGAGGAAAGGACGAAGAGATTCTTCCGCGCCCAGGGATTCCGCCAGGGTTTACGGGTCCGGAAGAGATCGGGCAGGGCCTCGGCGCAGGCGGCCAGGGAGGCGATCCGGGAAAGGGTGGAGTGGGCGTCGGCGAAGAAGGCGGGCGGGTCGGCGCGGAGGCGGTCCATGAGGCCCCGGGCGGCCAAGGCCATGGCCTTGCGGATATCCTTTCTTCTGTAATCATGGCGCGCGTAGAGGCGCCCCAGGATCCACAGGGCGTCCATGTCGCCGTATCCGAAGCCTCCCCCGAAGGACCCCGAAGGCTCCTGGAGGGCAAGGACGGAGTCGATTACTCTCTCCGGGTATGGGATCGGGTGGTTCAGGGCGGCGTAAACCACCCAGACGTGGAAGGCCCCTCCCAGGGACTCCAGGCGGCTTCGCACGGGGACGCCCTTCCGCCAGAACCCGGTCTCGGGGTCGGCCTGGGCGTCGAGCCAGCGGAAGAATGCCTCCCTCCATCCGCGGGGGGTCCCGGGGGAGCAGGCGATGGGAAGGCCCGCACCCCAGATGTCGTGGGAAGCCCCCCAGGGCCTCTCCCACCGGATTCCCTCGAGCCAGGCCGGCACCCGGGCCGGGTCCACGTATTTTTCCAGGAAGGGTGGAAACGGGGGAGGCGGAGCGCCGAGCATGTGAAGGGCCCCGGTGACGTGGCAGAAGGCGTGGGAGGCGCAGTGGCCCGTCCGCTGGCGGTAGGTTCCGTCCGGGTTTTGCCGCGACAGGAGAAAGGAGATCCACGCCCTCCTTTGCCTCCCGGTGATCTCCAGGTCGTTGCAGATCCACCGGATCCAGGCCAGGTCGGCCGAGGCGTAGAGACTCGGATTTCCGCCGGGGCGCATGGCGTAGGCGCCGAAGGGGGCTCCTTTCACCACGAGGGTCCCATACCATCTCCTGGTTTCTTCCAGGAGCGCGTCCAGGTCGTAGGGAGGGCGAGGCCCGGGCGGG
>JALUZX010000247.1 GCA_027011425.1 Planctomycetota bacterium | reverse complement strand
AGCCCCCCCCCCGATCACCACCAGCTCCGGGTCCATGGCGTTGATCACCGCCCCGATCCCGAGGCCCAGGGAGCGGCAGGTCATGTGGAGGGCCCGGATCGCCCTCTGGTCCCCCTGGACTGCCAGGGAGGAGACCTCTTCGGGGGACTTGTCCTCGTGGGTCAGGTCCCTGAAGTGATGGGCCAGCCCGGAGGAGGAGCCCAGGATGCAGAGACAGCCCCGGTTGCCGCACATGCAAAGTGGGCCGTCGGGGTCCACCGAGATGTGGCCGAAGCCCCCGAAGTTGCCCGTGTGGCCCTCGAGGAGACACCCGCCGCAAACCGCCCCGCCCGTCACGCCTTTTCCCAGGGCGAGGAAAAGCATGTCCTTTTTGTCCTTGCCTGCGCCGAGTTGCCATTCACCGTATGTGGCAAGCAGTCCGTCGTTGAACAGGAATGCCGGAACGCCCAGTTCCTCCCGGATCCTTTCGGTCAGGGGGAAATCCCTGAGCCTGGGGAGGGCGCCGGAGACCACGACCTTGCCCTTCTCGTGGTCAATGAGGCCGCATATTCCGATGGTTACGGCTTCCAGCTTTTCGCCGGCCGCGGTCTCCTTGATCATCCGGACCGCGCGCTCGAGGATCTCCCGGGGCTGCCCGCGGCCCGTGGGCCTGCAAATCTTTTCCCCGAATCCCTCGCCTTCGCGGTAGGGCACGAGCTTCAGATTGTTTCCGCCGATGTCCAGTCCGACGATCACTTGGTTTCTCCTGGAGTCCGGGCAGGGAAAAAGCGAGGATCCTCAGGTTCTTTTATCGCCTCGATTCACCCAGAAAGATGAAGCCCTCGCTAGATCCGTAGGTTACCGCAAAAGTGCGCCTTCTCCATGTGGCACATAATTTTCCCCCCGAGTTCGAGGGGGGGACGGAGCGTTACCTCCTCCAGCTCGCCCGGGGGCAGTCCGCCCGGAGCCACCAGGTCCGGGTGGCCTGCGGCTCCGAAGAAGTCCGCCCCGACGGAGAGGCCCGGCCTTTCCAATACCAGGGAATCGAGGGGGTCCGCCTCCACCGGCTTCCCCGGGAGTCCTACCGGATCCTTCCTTCCCACCCGCGGATGGCCGCCCTGGTGCTCCAGGCCGCCCGGGACCATGAGGCCGAATTGGTTCACCTCCACCATTGGTTCCACCTGGACATCGCCCTGGTGCGGACTCTGGAGGAGGCGGGATTCCCCGTGGTGGTCACCTTCCACGACTTCTATCCCCTCTGCCCCCGGTTCTTCAGGGGCCGGCCCGGTCGGGAGGAGCCCTGCCCTCCCGGCCAGGGCTTCGAGGAGTGCGAGGCCTGCCTGGCGCCGGAGGCGCCTGGGACCCGGGACGAGCGGCTCGCCCTCCTGGAGGAGCGGGCCAGGAACTTCGCCCGTGAGATCCGGGCCGCCCGGGCGTTGATCTTCTTCTCCCGGGCCCTGGAGGAGTTCTACCGGGCCTGGCCCCACTTCCCCAGCCGCCCGGTCCAGGTCCTTCCGCCGGGGATCCCCGAGGCGGAACTCTGGCGGGAGGCCCGAGGGGCTCCACCCGATGGCCCGCCCTGGAAGGTCGGGTTCTGGGGGGGGATCTGCCACGCCAAGGGCTTGGACCTTTTGGTGGAGGCCCTTGCGGCGCCACCTTTCCAGGGAAAGGTGGAACTCCATCTCTGGGGACCCGTGCTGGAGCGGGCTTTCGCGGGCGAACTCCAGAGAAAGGCCCGGGAGCGGGGGCTTCCCCTGCGTCTTTGGGGGCCCGTCCCCTGGCGGGAGCTTCCCAGTCTGGCGGCGCCGCTTGCGGCGGCGGTCTTTCCTTCGCGCTGTTTCGAGACCTATGGGCTCGCCGTGGACGAGGCCCTGGGTCTGGGCGTGCCCGCCCTGGTCTCCCGGAGGGGGGCCCTGCCGGAGCGGCTGGGCCGGGGAGGCAGGACCTTCGAGCCCGGGGACCCGGAGGACCTGGCCCGGGCCCTGGCGGAGGTTCTGCCCGGGGAGGGGGGCGTCCAGCCCGCCCGGGGCCTTCCCAACCAAGTGCCCGAGTTCGCCCGCCACCTGGAGGATCTGGAAGACCTCTACCGGAGGGTGGCGGACTGAAAGTGGGTCCCCACTTTCCCCGGGTTTAGGGAAATTAGGGATCGCCCAGGCCGATTCGGGGGGGGAGAGAGAGACCGGGAGGATCTCCGGCTCTTTCCGCTTTCTTTTTTTGTTCCTTCGAGCCTTCTTCCAAGCGGGATTCCTTGTATGGAGGACCTTTTCCCATGATCACGCAGCAAGACGCCTTGGATTACCACAGCAAAGGCAGGCCCGGAAAGATCGAGGTGATCAACACCAAGCCTTGCCTGACCCAGATGGACCTCTCCCTGGCCTACACGCCGGGGGTGGCCGTCCCGTGCAGGGAGATCGAGAAGGATCCTTCCCTGGTCTTCAAATACACAGCCAAGGGAAACCTGGTGGCCGTGGTCAGCAACGGCACGGCCGTCCTGGGGCTCGGGGACATCGGTCCCATGGCGGGGAAGCCCGTGATGGAGGGCAAGGGAGTGCTCTTCAAGCGCTTTTCCGACGTGGACGTCTTCGACATCGAGCTGGACACAAAGGACCCGGAGGAAATCATCCGGATCGTGAAGGCCTTGGAGCCCACCTTCGGGGGCATCAACCTGGAGGACATCAAGGCGCCGGAGTGCTTCGAGATCGAGTCCCGGCTCGTGGAGATCATGGACATCCCCGTGTTCCACGACGACCAGCACGGGACGGCCATCATCTCCTGCGCCGGCCTGATCAACGCCCTGGAACTGGCGGGGAAGACTTTCGAGAGTATCAAGGTGGTCTTCAGCGGCGCCGGGGCGGCGGCCATCGCCATCGCCAACCTGATGATGGAGTTCGGCGTCCGCAAGGAGAACATGATCGTCTGCGACTCCAAGGGGGTCATCTACAAGGGCCGCAAGAAGGGCATGAATCCCTACAAGGAGAAATTCGCCGCCGACACCCCGCTTCGGACCCTGGAGGAGGCCATGAAGGGCGCGGACGTGTTCATCGGCGTCTCCGTGGCGGGCATGGTCACCAAGGAAATGGTCCGTTCCATGGCGGACAACCCGATCGTATTCGCCATGGCCAACCCGGACCCGGAGATAAGCTACCCCGACGCCCTGGAGGCCCGGGACGACGTGATCATGGCAACGGGACGAAGCGATTATCCCAACCAGGTCAACAACGTGCTGGGATTCCCCTTCATCTTCCGAGGCGCCCTGGACGTGCACGCCCGCAAGATCAATACGGAGATGAAGATGGCCGCCGCGCGGGCCCTGGCCGCCCTGGCCAAGGAGGACGTTCCCGACGGGGTGTGCAAGGCCTACGGCGTGGAGCGGATTACCTTTGGCCGTGAATACATCATTCCCAAGCCCCTGGATCCCAGGGTGCTGCTCTGGGAGGCGCCGGCCGTGGCCCAGGCCGCCATGGACACCGGCGTGGCCCGCCACCACATCGAGGACATGGACGCCTACAAGGAGCGCCTGGAGCGGTTGATCAATCCGGCCAGCCGGGTGACCAACGCCATCGTCCAGAAGGCCAAGAGAGGGCCGAGGAAGGTGGTCTTCCCAGAGGGGACGGAGGAGAAGATCGTCCGGGCCGCCCGGATCATGGTCAAGCAGGGCATCTGTCATCCCGTTCTCCTGGGGAACAAGGAGAAGGTCCTGGAATTGATGGCGACCCACGGCCTCAAGACCACCCACGTGGACGTAGTGGACCCGGCGGCCTCGGATCTTTTCGAATCCTACGTGGCGGAACTCTACGAGATGCGCAAGCGCAAGGGCATGACCATGGCCAAGGCCCGGGAGGTGATGCGGAGGCCCAATGTCTTCGGCGCCATGATGGTGCACACCGGCAAGGCCGACGGGATGGTCTCGGGGCTCACCTCCAACTACCCCGACACGGTCCGGCCCGCCCTCCAGATCGTGGGGATCAAGGAAGGCGTCCGGAAGGTTTCGGGCCTCTACATGCTCATCATGAAAAAGGACATCTACTTCTTCGCCGACACCACGGTGAATCCCGAGCCCGACGCCGAGGACCTGGCGGAGATCGCCATCGGCGCCGCCGACATGGCCAGATGCTTCGATGTGGAGCCCCGGGTGGCCATGCTCTCCTTCTCCAACTTCGGAAGCACCCGCCATCCCCTTTCCTACAAGGTCCAGAAGGCCGTGGAGATCGCCAAGGCGCGGCGGCCCGACCTGGTCCTGGACGGGGAGATGCAGGCCGATACGGCCACCAACCAGAAGATCCTGGACGGCTACCCCTTCTGCGCCCTCAAGAAGGAAGCCAACGTCCTGATCTTCCCCAACCTGGAGGCGGGGAACATCGCCTACAAGCTGATGATCCAGCTCGGCCGGGCCCTCCCCATCGGGCCCCTGCTGGTGGGGATGCGCAAGCCCGTCAACGTCCTCCAGATGGGCGCCTCCGTCTCGGACATCGTGGACGTGGCGGCCATCACCGTGATCGAGGCGCAGGCCGACGGTTGCCGGTAGAATCCCGGCCCGGGAAGGAGGCGCGGAGCCTCCTTCCGGCCCAGGATTCACCGGTGATCCCATGAAAGACCAGCGCTCTTGTTTCTTCGCGCCGGGGGCGGCTTCGTGACCGCCCCCGGGACCGATTTCGGCCTCCTCTCCCTGGCCACGCCCCTGGCGGCGGTGGTCCTGGCCCTGCTCACCCGCCAGGTCTACCTCTCCCTTCTTTTCGGCGTGGTCCTGGGCCAGGTCATCCTTGCCTGGCCGGCCCACGGGGCCCTGGGACTGCTCCTGGGGCTCCAGGGCTCGGTGGACACCACCGTGGGCGTCCTCACCGACCCTGGCAACGCCCGGGTGGTGCTCTTCGTGGCCCTGGTGGGGGCGGTGCTTCTCCTGGCCCAGCGCACGGGCGGCGTGGAGGGCTTCGTCCGCTCCATGACCAGGCTCGGCGTGGGAAAGACCAGGCGGCGGGCCCAGCTCTTCGTTTTTGTCGTGGGCGTGCTGGTCTTCATCGAGACCAGCATCTCGTGCATGGTCACCGGCGCGGTGGGGCGGCCCGTCTGCGACAGGCTCAAGATCTCCCGGGAGAAGCTCTCCTTTCTCTGCGACTCCACCTCCGCTCCTGTCTGCGCCCTCCTTCTCTTCAACGCCTGGGGCGCCCTCATCCTCCAGCTCATGGCCGCCTCCGGCGTGGAGGAGGGAAGGCGGGTGGATATCCTTCTCAGGAGTATCCCCCTCAACTTCTATTCCCTGGCCATCCTGGCCCTGGCCCTCCTCACGGCCCTGACGGGGTGGGAGTTCGGGCCCATGGCCAAGGCCGAGAGGCGCGCCCGGGAGATGGGCAAGGTCCTGGCCGACGGGGCCCGGCCGCTCATGGCCAGGGAGATCACCGAGGCCCGGGTCAAGGAGGGTGTGGAGCCCAGGGCCCGGCACTTCACCGTTCCCATCCTGGTGATGCTCCTCATGATGCCCGTGGGCCTCTACCTGACGGGCCTCCAGAAGGCGGGGCCCGGGGCCGGGATCACGGCGGCGCTTATGCGGGGCTCCGGATCCACGGCCGTCCTCTGGGCCGTCCTGGCCGCCCTGGCCGCGGCGGTGATCCTGGCCAAGTGGGACAGGATCTTGGGGCTCGGCGAGGCCGTGGACCTCGCCATCCAGGGGGCGGGGGGGCTCGCCTCCATGGCCTTTCTCATGTTGCTCGCCTTCGCCATCGGGGCCACCTGCAAGTCCCTGGGCACAGGCCCCTACGTGGAGGGGCTCCTGAAAGCCCACCTCACCCGGGAGTGGCTCGCGCCCTTGCTCTTTGTCGCCTCCTGCCTGGTCTCCTTCGCCACGGGGACCTCCTTCGGGACCCTGGCGGTGATGATCCCCATCGGGGTCCCGGCGGCGGCGGGCATGGGCGTCCACGAGTCCCTGGCCGTGGCGGCCGTCCTCTCGGGAGGCGTCTTCGGCGACCACTGCTCCCCCATCTCCGACACCACCCTGATGTCGTCCATGGCCTCCGCGGCGGACCACGTGGACCACGTGAAGACCCAGCTCCCCTACGCCTTCACCGCCGCCGCCCTGGCCTTCCTGGGCTTCTACCTGGCCGGCCTCTGACGCGGCCGCTCCGGCCCCACAGACCAGGCCGAACCCCGGTTTTCCCCTGGAATCCAAAAGGTAACTGGGAACCCCACCAATCCTTGGATTCCCACCCCCCCAAGAAAACCAGCCTTTTCTGCATGACATCCGGGAAGGCCGGGGTTGAAAGGACAATCTCTGGAAACATGGAGGGAAAAAGATTGAAAGGGGGGTTGACGGCCCGGGAAAAAGGTAGGAGAAAGGTCCTGTCTCAAAACCATTCATGGAAGAAGCGGCCCCCGGGCCATGAAAGGAGATCGCCATGAAAAGGGAATTTCCTCTCCTCTCCTAGGATCCTCTTTTTGAGGAAGACGGCGGGACGGCTCCTCCTTCTTTTTTCAAGTCTCTTTCTTCTTCCTGCCCTTCTTTTTGCCCAGCCTCCCGCCTGCGTCCCCGGGAATTCGATCGGGGAAAAGGGAACCGGTTATGGGCACATTGCGCCCTTGGGACCCGCCTTTCCCTATGAGCCCTTTCTCAATCCTTCCGGCCGGGAAGAAGCAGGAAAGAAAGCCAAAGCGCCTACCACCCCAAGAAAATTTTTCCCCGGCAACACGAATGTTTCGGCTTACCAGGAAATCACCGAAGGCCGGGTGGGCGTTTCTGCGCTAAGCGGGCAGTTTCAAGCCCTTTTCACTTTCTTCGATCTCAGCCAGGTCTCTTCGGACATCTCCGCTCCCATCGCGCTCTGGTATACTTCCCAGAGCAACACGAACCCGGGCGGGTATGCCGCCGAACATCCCGCCTGGACCAGGCCGTTTACCGATTGGTTCCGCGGCCCCTGGGACGAGTGCCTGGTGGGTCCAAAACCGGGCGATCCCGTGACCCGGGTTTGTTCCTTCGGTCTGGCCATCACGACCTCGGTCCCTTCAGACCCCGCAATGAAAAGGACCCGGAAGGTGACCACCAAGAGCGGCGCCCTCACGGTGGACGAATACTGCTACCAGCCCGCCCCGGACGGAACGAGGCTCATCTACGAGTGTCCTCCCGGCGCACCCGGATGCATCTGGTTCCGGGAATTCCCCGACGGCTCCCGGGTGGAATACGAACAGGCCGAAGGGTTCCAGGATAACCGGATCAAGCGTTTCTACCGCGGAGCCTGGGCCTCACCCGACTGGGAGGTGGTCTACCACTGGGGGAGCGGAAACAAGCTCTGGAAGATCACCGACACCAGGGGCCTGGAGTACATCTTCAACTGGGACGCCAACCTGACCCACGTGATCCGAATCGACGTGGGCTGGCCGGGGAAGGCGCCCGAGGCCTCCCTCTGGTTTCATTACAACACTAACGGATTTCTGGACCGGATCGTCTACCCCAAGCGCTCCATGACTTACGACTGGAACCACGACGGGGACTACCAGGACGCCAATGAGGTCCTGGAAGCCTACCCGGCCCTGGAGTTCGGCTACGGGGCGGGCACGGGCCGGATCACAACCTTCAAGCTCGCCTATTTCCAGAACCCTACGGACAAGGATCACATCGGCAGTTGCGAGGAAGACCGTCTCAGGATCACCTACCAAAGCGACCCTGCCTGGCGGGTGGAGAAGATCGATCGGCCCGGGAAGGATGGATCCACCTGGCTGACCGACCATTTTTCCTACCAGACGAACCCCGACGCCGTGATCTGGACCGATCCCCTGGAGGTGGTCCGTAAATACGAGTGGGTGAAATGGTCGCCGTATTCCAACAACCTTCTTGAGCGCTCCGTCGTCAAGGTGACCCACACGGCCCCCTCCACCGACCCCCGGGTCCAGGACGGGTATTATGCCCACCAGACCCTCACCTGGACCTTCACCTGGGACCACCTGCGGATGCTTTCCATGGAAGGGCCCACGGAGGGAAATTCCCCTGCCCAGCCCTTCCGGGTGGAGTGGACCTACGATGGCGAAGGCCGGGGTCTTTTGACCTCCATAAAGGTCACACCCGAAGGAGACGGGACCGCGCCTTCCCTGACCCGGACCTGGACCTGGACCGACTGGGGGAGTCCCTGGGAGGTCCAGGACCAGGCCTGGCTGATCCGGGGAGTCTCCCGGCTGACCGGCTACTCGGACGCGGCCGGGCGGACGATTTCCCTTTCCTACGATCTCCAGCCCGATTACGTCACCACCTCCATTTCTTACCCGGAGACCGGGTCTTCGGAGATCCTGGAGGATTCCCTGGGCCGTGTTCTTTCCATGGATGAGCCTGGATTCCAGGCCGTTCAGGGCGGACAGAGTGGAACGAGCCGTGGAACGGTAGAATTCGAGTACAATGATTCTTCTCCCGGCACGGCGGGCTACCGACTGGTCTTCCGGGTCATCCGCTACCGGGGACTCAACCAAACGGATCCGGTCAAGACGGAATTCAATTACACCGGCCTGGGCCTTGTCCAGGAAGTGGTGGTCCTGCCCGAGCACCAGGACTTGACCCGCCATCTCTGGCTCGAATACGACGGGGCCGGCCAGGTGGTGAAGACCTGGCTTCCCGACCCGGTCACGGGAGGGGTGGACACCAACAACCTTCCGGACCTTCACGCGGAGTGGGATCCCTTCGGCCGGGTCGTGCGCTTCCAGAGGCACGCCCAACACATGGACAATGGAATTCTCAAGGAATATCCCAACAACTGGATCCAGCGGGCCCTTTGCTACGATTACGGCGGCAGAATCTCCAGGGCGGTGGTGGAGCGGGCCCCCATGGACAACCAGTCCGATCCGAACAATCCCGACCACTGGCTCACCTACCAGTGGGAATGGGACAAGGGGGACCGCCTCTCCAAGTTTTTGGGCCCCGTCAAAGGGGACGACGCCTCCCACGAAGTCGATATGGTCTGGGACACCTTCGGGTATCCTTACAAGATAAAGCGCCTGCTCAAGGGCGCGGCCTCCTCCTCGAAGTCGACGGCCTCCATCCAGGAGTGGGCCGAGAGGAAATACGGGTTCCGCGCTCTCGGCGCCTTGGCCGAGGCCGTGGACGCCACGGGTTTCGTGAGAGATTTCGATTCCGACGGGTTCGGAAGGCTCACCCGGGTTCGGTGGAAAGGAACCGATGGGAGCGGGAACAAGTCCCTGGAAGTGAAGCTCGGCCCGGAAGGCCTGGTCCAGGAGGCGTATTTTTGGAAGAGCCCCGGCGGGAGCGACCAGCTATTGAAGAAGTGGGTCTTCCACCGGGACGGCCTGGGCAGGGTGACCCGGAGGGAGATCTACGAAAATGGAAATACCTCTCCCGTGGACTGGGAGGAGTGGACCTACACGGGGCTTTTCTACCCCCTCACCCTCCGGGACAAGAACGGCCGGGGCCGGGACTGGTCCTGGGACCCCTTGGGACTTCTCGCCAAGGTGGAGGACACCCTTTCCGCCGCCCACAAGAACGCCCTCCAGGTGGAGCGGGACGCCGCGGGCAACGTGACGGTGCTGACGGAGGTCGCCCAGAAGCAGACCGACTGGACCCCTTCGAACCTGACCCCTGTGGAGTATGTGACCAAGTTTCTCTACGACCGGCGCTCCCGGATGACCGCCCGGGAGAGCTGGGGGACCAATACGGGGGCCCTTTCCAAGCGGGCGTATACTCTCGATTCCCTGGACCGGCTGGTGAAGGCCCAGGACTTCGCCAAGGACGGGTCCGGGAGCCTGGCGGCCCGGAAATGGGTGGAATTCTCCTACGACGCCCTGGGCCGGGAGCTTAGGCGAAAGATCTTTCCCACCGGCGGGAACGCGGGGAGTGAAGTGACCCTTACGACCCATTACGTGGACCTGCCTCCTGCCTCGGGAGGGGGCCTGGACCCCAACCTGGGATTTCTCCTGGAGAAGGTGGACGACGAGGGCCACATGACGAGCTACCTCTTCGACCGGGGAGGGCGGCTCTGGAAGAGGAGGGTGCCGGGCTACCAGGATGAGTCCACCCATCACCAGTGGGTCTACACCCGGGACAAGGAGGGGCGGCTTACCTCCTGGACCGACGGGAACGGGACCCAGGTCTCGATTCTTTATGATTCCCTGATGCGTCCCACCCAATGGTATGGCGTCCAGGGGGCCTGGACCCTTTCGGCCATGACGGTGAAAGAGAAGTTCACGTACGACGACTTCGACCGGGTGACCAGCGTCCAGACCTTGTTCAACGATTGGTCCAACCCTGTGAACCTGGTCAAGGCCGGGGCCGTTTTCGACCTGCTCGGGAGGATCCAGCAGGAGAGCTACCAGTGGAGGGGCATGGACGCCTCGGCGGCAAAGATCCTGGCCAGCGGTTGGGTCGATACGGGTTTCAGGCGGAGTCTCGGCTACTCCACGGGCTGGAATTTCCAGTTCACCCCCGACGGCGCGGGAAAACTCGCGGAGATGAAGATCGAGGCGCCGGGGGCGGGATCTTTCAGCGAGCTTGGGAAATGGAGATATGAAGGGAACATGGTCCTTGGGAGGCGGATCTACCGGGACGGGTCGAACTTCCTGGAGGAAGCCCTCACCAGGAACAAACTTGGGATGCTGACGGGCATCGACGTGGACGGGGGGAGCACCCTCCACGAGGAGATCCGAAGGGACTGGCTCGGCAACGTGCTGGCCGTCAAGTATCCCCGGCCGGAGATGGTGGGGAACAAGTCCCAGCAGGAGCAGGCCTGCGGGGACGCCTTCGAGCTGGACGGTTTCGACCGGCTGATC
>JALUZX010000246.1 GCA_027011425.1 Planctomycetota bacterium | reverse complement strand
GGGCCATGGCCGCTCCCTCCTTTCGGAGGAAAACTTCTCCACGACCCGCGCCGACTTCCAGCTTTCACACCCCCTCGGGGGTCGTAAAACTAGCCGTCGCCTTAGCTCGATTTTGAGGCGTCCTCCTACACCTTCCTTCTCCTGGCTCTTCAGCCGCACCCTTTCGTTCACGCCATCCAGGAACTGGTAGAGGACCTCATACCCCGAGAGATCTCGTTTCCTCCAAGCCTGGAACTTCTCGTGTAATTGGTTGTTGGCCCGAGAGATCGTACTCCGAGAGAGGCCGGTGCCCTCCCAGAAAGACCCCAAGGCCCGCTCGAAGTCCCGGGTGGAAAGCCCCTCGGCATAAAGAAGGGGAATGGCATCCAGGATCTGGTCGCTGGTTCGCTTGTAGGCGGGAATCGACTGGATGTGGAATGGCTCGTCGGCGCCGTTGACCTTGGGGATCTTCACTTCAATGGACCCGCTCCGCAGGCCAGGCTCCGGGTCCGATACCCATTGCAATAGCCCGCCTGTTCGCCCCCGGATCGCTCATACCAGTACCGCCCCAGGTACTCGGCCACCTCAAGGGCCAGGGCGGTCTGAAGCAGGAAACGAGCCCCCTCACGGGCCATCACCTCGATCCCTTCCTTGGCCAGATCCTTGGGATCAAAATCCAGGTCCCCGAAGGGGGCCCCCAGCTCACGGGTGGCGATCTCGGACATCCACTGGTAGAATCCCATATGCTGACAAAATTTTGCCGAGCATGAGGGTTGTCTATGTCCTAATAAACTGATTGCTATTTCGTTTTTATGAGAGGAGGGATCATTGTGATAAATCGTGGAAATTTAAAGTTCAGGAAAATCTTTCTTTGGATCTTGGCCTTGGCATTTTTTGGTCTTCTCGGTGGATGCAAAAGGGGGTGGGGGTTTTTTGCGATTAGGTCTTCTTATGTTGCGGGAGGAACCAGTATACCATACTGGTATTGTTGTGTCCATAACATCGATAAACCCAATGAAAAATTGGCTGTTTTTTTGTTGGACCTTCCGGTTGACCTTCCGGTTACTTTTAAAGTAGATTTTGAAAACGGCCGATGCGTTCTAGGGAAAAAACCCTTGGTTTTCCCAAAAGGGAAGAATGTGGCCCTCATCGGTCTGGATGGGAAAGCTGTTTACCTTACCTTGAAGGATAATGTTTTCTGCAGAAAATGGGGGCATTGTGTGGTTTATCCAAGGGAAGAATGTATCCCGGGAAAAGATATCCAGCATCCTGGGCCAGTTATTTTTAGAGGCGATGACAAGCTGCTTATCGACTTCAAGGAGGCAATGAAAGACAAGACTTTTAAAAAAGCGTGGATGGAATTTATTGGATCTGCAAAAAAACAAAGAAAGAAAAATAAATAATTAGTAACCCCCTTGTCTTTGGGGTGGTTTCGGCCGGGGGGGCACATTCCAGGCGGGGAGGACGAGTTGCCTAGCGGTGGCCATGACGGCGACGTTCAGGTTTTTCGGGTCTTCCGCAGAATCTGTGGATCGTGGTAGGGGACAAAGGGTAAAGATCCAATGTCTGCCGGGAACGGCGGGCAAAGGCCCGGCTGGGGCCTTTGCCTTGCGCACCACTTGAAAAGGGCACAGTTTCTCGACCCATCACATTGGGAATCGGCCTACACTCCCGCCGGAGGTGGAGCCCCATGAGGGGCAATTCAGCCGTCTTCGGGCGCGTAGGGGACGCCGGAGGGACGGCGCGAAGCGCCGTCCGGAACGTCGTCCCGGGGAAGGATCCACAAAATCCTTTCTTCCTCTTCCCTGAAAAGGCCACACAACCGCCCCCTGTTTTTCGGGTGTCAAATCCAAGGGAAAGGCTGGAAGGCCGGAAACCTGCCTTTTAGCGGGCTGTTCGGGGAATTCTCCGTCCTATTGGCCCTCCAAGGGCCCACAGGTTCTGCGGAGGAGGCGGTTTTTCCTGCGCATGGGCTTGCGGAAGAAGACGGCGAGGGGCCCTGGGTTGATCACCAAAAGCGGCAACTTCCCTGAGACAGGGGGGGGGTACTGGAGCCGGTCCAGGATGGCTATGCCTTGCACTTCGTAGACGGCCAGAACCCTTCTGGTGGTGGGGGCCCGGCGAGGTGAGGAGGCGGGGCTGGCCTTTGCCCTCCTCCAAGGCCCGATGATTCTGGGGGAGATTCAGCTCCGTCAAGGTTTCTCCCCGGCCCGGCCGATGTACCGGGATGGTTCGAGTCCCGGCTTTACCGGGAAAGAAAGGCTGGTCCCCATGGAGAGCAAGAAAACCACCCAGGAACGGCGCAAGGGCGACAGGCGCGAGGTCCACCTTCCCGTGGAAGTGGTTCTCGAAGAAGGCCGCCTGATGGGTTACGCCCGCAACCTTTCCCAGGGGGGCGTGCTGGCCATCGTTCCCGGCGGGGTGCGGGTCAAGGTCCGGGTGGGAGAGGAAGAAAAGCAGGCCCAGCTCATCCGGGTCCAGGCCCTGGATCCCCAGAACTGGGGCCTGGCCCTCCTCTTCGACGAGCCCATGGACATGAGCAAGCCCCCGGAGTAGGGGGAGGCGGCTGACGCCCAAGCCTTGTCCTGAGGGGCAAAACTGCCCCCCTCTTCGCCTCGATCCCGGCGCACCCTTTGAAAAGGGCATGGATTTCTTCGGGAGGCGGGTCAGAGGTTCACGTAGAGGAGGAAGTCGATCAGGAGCGAGGGGACGCAGCCGAAGAGGAGCACGCCTGCGGCGGAGGCCCCGATGGGGAGGGCCATGAGGCCGGGACGGGGGGCGAAGGGCTCTTCGGCCTCGGCGGGCCGCATATACATGTAGACCACTACCTTCAGGTAGTAGTAGAGGCTCACGGCCGAGAGAAGGAGCCCCAGGGTCGCGAGCACGTAGAAGTGCTGGCGGAAGGCCTCGCTGAAGACGAGAAGCTTCCCGAGGAAACCCGCCGTGGGGGGGATTCCGCCGAGGGAGAGCAGAAAGAGTGCCATCAGGGCGGCCGCCGCGGGATGGCGGGCGGCGAGCCCTTTCAGCCCCTCCAGGGTCACGGCCTTCTCCTCGCCCCGCTCCAGCCAGGCCACCACGCCCAGGGCCCCCAGGTTGGAGAGGGCGTAGACGATCAGGTAGATGTAGACCGCCCGCACCCCGAGCTGGGAGTCGGGCCAGCTCG
>JALUZX010000245.1 GCA_027011425.1 Planctomycetota bacterium | reverse complement strand
GGGGCGGGCCGCCTGGAGGTCCACGAGAAAGGGCCCGGGGCGGTCCCTGGGGAAGAGGAGGTTGCCAGGATGGAAGTCCGGATGGAGAAACCCGGCCTGGTGGAGGCGCGCCGTGAGCCTGGCGGCCTGCCCGATCCGGCGGGGAGAGAGGGCGCCGGCCTGGAGAAGGCTTTCCAGGGTGGGGCCTTCCCCCAGGTCTTCCAGGAGAAGCCGGGTCTCTCCTCCCGGGCCGAGGCCGGCGGCCAGGGGCCGGGGCGCGGGGAGGCCCGCGTTCAGCGCCGCCTGGAGGGCCCGGGCCTCCCGCCGGGCCGGATCGATGCGGAAGAAGGCGGCCAGGCGGGAGGAAACCCCGCGGGCCAGGTGGATCTTGACGACGGCGCTCTCTTTCCGCGTGTGGACCCGGCAGACCACCCGGAGAGGAGATTCCTTGAGGATGTCGGCTTCGCCGGGAGCCTTGGATGCGGCCTCTAAGAGAGCCGGAGCCGGGCTTTCCCCCCGGGGGCGCCATCGAATCCCCTTGCGCGCAGGTTCCACCCCTTCGAGGATAATCGACCGGCAACGATTTAGGAGGGGTTCTTGCGCATTCTCCACCGCTACTACCTGCAGGAGCTGGCGGCCAATTTCCTGCTCACCTTCGGGGTGCTCTTCGCCGTGGCCCTGCTCGTGGCCGTGGCGCGGTGGACCTACCATTCCGCCGGCCTGGATCCCCTGCTTGTGGTCAAGGCCATGCTTCTCTGGTCCGTGGACCCCCTGCCCCACCTGATTCCCGTGGCGGTGATGATCGCCGTGGTCCTCACCTACGGCCGGGCCGCGGCGGACCGGGAGATCCTGGCCGTCCGGATGGGAGGGGTGCACCCTACCAGGTTCTCCTGCCGGCGGCCTTCATGGGGGTCATGCTGGCCTCCCTGAACGGCTGGCTCCTCCACAACGTGATTCCCACGGTCTACTACAGGAAGCACAGGATGGTGGCCGACGTGGCCTCCCAGTTCTTCTCCAAGACCAACCCAGTGAACAATCTCATCAGTTTCTCCGGGTTCCGCATGCTCTGGCGCCGGAAGAGAGGGGGGCGGTTCGAGGATGTCTGGGTGGACCTGAGGAAGTCGGGGATCTGCGGGCACGCCGTCGAGGTCTGGATGGAGCCGCCCAAGGCCGGCAAGGTCCGCATCTTCTTCAAGGGCTTCCGGGGGCAGAGCGGGGGCCTGGAGATGGACGAGAAGTCCCAGGTCTTCCAGGCCGACGCCGAGGAACTGGACGTGCAGGTGGACGTGGGGACCTTGTTCCTGGGCCGGCGAAGGAGGGTGCGCTACCACGACATGACCACGGCCCAGCTTGTGGCGGAGCTGAGAACGGGCCGGATCTTCAACCCTTCGAAGGCGAGGCGGAGGATCCACTTCCGCATGTGCCACAGCCTGGCGGCCCTGCTCTTCGCCCTGATCGGCGCGCCCATCGGGATCCTCTTCCGGCGGGGGGGGAGGATGGCGGCCTTCGGGCTATCTTTCTTTCCCATCCTGGGATACTACGCCCTGGCCTACCTGGGCGAGGCAATGGCCGTGGCGGGAGGGGACCCGGTCCTTACGGGCTGGCTTCCGGGGATCGCCCTGGGTCTTCTGGCCCTGGTCCTCAATATCAAGGTGATGCGGATATGAGGGGCCGTCTTCTGGACAGGTACGTGGGGAGGCAGTTCGCCTTTTCCTGGATCGTCTGGCTCGTCTTCATGGTGGGCCTGATGATCATCTTCGATTTCTTCGCCAACATGGACGATTTCGCCGAGGCGGCGGAAAAGCTTCCCCAGATTTCCATCCCCCGGGTGGTGGTGGAGTACTACCTGGTCAACTCGGTCTTCGTCTTTCTCCAGATCGCTCCCTTCATCACCGTGACGGCGGCCATGTTCACCGTGACCAGGATGGTGAAATACAACGAGGTGGTCCCCATCGTCGTGACGGGGACGAGCATCTACAGGATCCTGGTTCCGATCTTTTTTGGAGCCGGCCTGGCGACTGTCCTCATGGTGGGGATCAGGGAGTTGAGCCTGCCTTCCCTCCGCCCCCTGAAAGAGAGGCTTCACCAGATCGCCTTCGAGGGCGAGGCCGAGAGGGTCAAGCAGAACCTCTTCTTCCTCGATTCCGAGGGAAGGCTCGTTTCCATCGACAAGTATTATTCGATCAGCAGGAAGGCCAAGGGGGTGAGCCTCTTCTCCCTCGGGAAGCTCTCCGGGGACTGGGAGAGGATCGTCGCCGCCGAGGCGGTCTGGGCGGGAAAGAGGAAGCCCGGGGCCAAGGGTTTCTGGCGCCTCGTAAAAGGGAGGAGGATGGGGCCGGGCCCGGCCGGGGAAATCCACGTAAAGAAGATCGACAGGCTCTCCAAGAAGGACCTGGACCCGGATTTCCTGGCGAAGGAGATCAAGAAAACGCGGGAGTTCTTCGATTTTTCCTATTCCGAGCTTGCGGAACTGGCCCGCCTCAGGCCCGACTTCAAGAACTACCAGGTTCTTCTCCATTACCACGTCACCTTTCCCCTGGCCAACATCCTGCTCCTTTTGTTGACCCTTCCCTTCGGGTTCAATTTCGAGAGACGCTCCACCCTGGAAGGGGTGATCCTGGCCATCATGATCTGCGGTCTCTACATGGTGCTGGACATCGCCATGCGCAACCTGGGCGGCACGAAGGTCATCAATCCCGTGGTATCGGCCTGGATCGTCCCCATCGTCTTCGGCTCGGCGGGAGTGGTGCTTTTCGGGTCGATCCGAACGTGAAACCGACCGCCCGGCAAAATTCTTCGAGGAGTAAAGAAATGACCGGATCTGTGAAGCGGGGATCGTGGGCCCCGGCGCTTCTGCTTTTTTTCTGGTTCCCGGGGGCCGCCGCCGGGCAGGCCGCCGGGGTTCCCCCGGGGGTGCAGGGTCGCGGCTACGACATGCGAAACGATCTCCGGCCCACCCGCCTGACCATCGCCATGTGGGACTACTGCTGGGCCTACATGCACTACAAGGGCGGAGCCTACGAGGACTGGAAGAAGGTCTGCTCGGAATTGACCGATCGCGGTTTCAACACGGTCCGGATCGACGCGTTTCCCATGATCATCGGGAGGTTGAAGTCCCTGGACGAAGAGGTCTCCCTCAGGGGCAACCCCCTCCGGACCTGGGGTTTTACCGACAAGGACCGGAAGCATCCCCTGGCGAAGGACCTGGTAGAGTTCGTGAAGACCGCCGGGAATGCGGGGCTCTACGTCATCCTCTCTACCTGGAACCACGATTGCGTGGAATACCCCAAGCTGCGTGAATATTACGCCAAAGACCGGAAGCTCTATTGGAAGGCCTGGGAGCGGGTCCTGGACCTCCTGGGGAAGAACGGGCTCCTGGAACGGGTTCTCTACGTGGACCTGGACCAGGAGTTTCCCTGGTTCAGCCCTTTCCGGCCGGAGTTGAACCGGTTGGGAAAGGGGGACGAGTCGGGCGGGGACGACATGGAGAAGGCGGGACGGATTCCGGGTTTCGTCTGGAACCGGCGCCAGCTGGATTTCGTGAAGGACTACCTGGGCTCGTCGTTGAAGCATTTTCAACGTCTCTATCCAGGATTGCGCTTCACCTTTTCTTTCACCAGCTTCTGGAAGGAGATCAGGTCCCTGGGCCTGAAGTCCTTCGATGTCCTGGAAGTGCACATCTGGATGACCACCATGGAGCGGTTCCAGGCCCGAACGGGCTTCGGCGGCCTGAAGAAGGACCGGGGCGGGCGTTCCTACGCGGATTACATGCGGCGCCTGAAGGCGGCCATGAAATCCGTGCGCCCCATGCTGCTTGCTGAGATGCGCAACCAGATGCGTTTCGCCGCCGACTGGGCGAGGGAGATCGCCGCTCCCCTTACCACCACCGAGGCTTGGGGCCCCTGGTGGCACATGGACCATCCCGACCTGGAGTGGCGATGGCTCTACGACTGGTGCGAACAGTGCATGGCCATGGCTCCGGAGTTCGGTTTCTGGGGCGTCACCCCCTGGAACTACAGCCATCCCTTCTGGAAGAACTGGTCCAACGTGGAGTGGTACCGGAGAGTCAACCTCCGGTTCCTGGGAAGCTGAAGGGACTCCCTGGGCTTCCCGGTCACCTGCCGAAGGTGAGCAGGACGGCGTTTGTGAGGTCCAGGAAGTAGGGCGAATTCGGCGTTGGGAAGACGAAGGCCTGGGCGGCGACCTTTCCGCCGGCCAGGGTGGTGGATCCGGGAACGCCGAGGGAGAGGGAACTCCCCGGGCCGGCCGAGAGGAAGGCGGCGGTGTAGATGGCGGAGGTATCGAAGTAGAGCCATCCATTCCCGAAGGCCCAGGGATCGTGGGTGGGATCGGCGAAGACGAGGACCGCCGCCTGGCCCCACTTCATTCCGGAGAGCGAGATCCGTGTCTTCCCTCCAATGACCGGGTCGGTCGCGGTAAAGGCGTAATCGTCGCTCGTGCCGAAACCGAAGGGCTGGGCCGTGGCGCCCGGGAACCAGGTCCAGGGCTCTGAGCCGTGGGAACCGTCCTCCGCCCTGAAGAGCAGCTTTCCGCCGGAGAGGAACATGAAAGAAGGGGTGGAGCTGTAAGGGCCCGGGTAGATCTCCCCGACCATGGTGGTGCCGGCGGTGGTGCCGTCGGATTTCCAGAGTTCCGTTCCATGAGTGCCATCGTTTGCGGTAAAGGCTATCTGGCGGGTTCCTATGGCGATCATGACGGAAGGATAGCTCCCGGGGAAACCGGGGTAGATATCCTTGACCATCACCGTTCCCCCGGCGGTGCCGTCGGTCTTCCATAGTTCATTCCCGTTGGTTCCGTTGGTGGAACGGAAGAAGATGGTGTTGCCCAGCACGCATGGGAAGTTGAAGTACCCGCTCCGGGTGCCGGGGTTGATGTCCCTCAGGAGCTTGGTGCCCGCCTGGGTGCCGTCGGAGACCCATGGCTCGTAGCCGTGGGTGGAGTCGTAGCCCCTGAAGAAGAGCTTGTTCCCCATGGCGGTCAGGTAATAGCCGCTGTAGCCGTTCAGGGTGAAGGCCGGCTTGGTTCCGGCCGGCGTCCCGTCGGTCACGTAGATGTCATACCCTCTTCCGGCCGCCTTGTAGCCCCGGAAGTAGACCTTCCCCCCCATGACAGCGGGGTCGTAGAAGTAGGCCGAGGCGACCCCGCTCCTGATGTCCTTGAGCATCACGGTGCCGGCGGCGGTTCCGTCGGTGACCCAGGGCTCGCGGCCGTGGGCCGGGGTCTGCCCGCTGAAGTAGATCTTTCCGTTGTAGGGGAAGGGGAAGAGCCAGTAGGAGCTGAACCCCCCCTTTACCTTCACGGTTCCGGCGGCGGTTCCGTCGGTCTTCCAGAGGGCGTAGCCGGACCCGTCGTGGGCGAAGAAGTAGACCTGGTTCCCCAGGACGCAGCCGTAGTAGAAGTAGCCCGAGGCGGCGCCCGGGTTGATGTCTTTGACCATCACGGTGCCCGCGGCTGTGCCGTCGGTCTTCCAGATCTCGTATCCTCCTGCGGATGTGTGGCCCTGGAAGAAGAGGGTTTTGCCAAGGGCGGCGGGTTTCCAGGAGCCGTCTCCGCGCCAGTAATACATCTTGGAGTAGTGGAGGTAGGCGCCCGAACCGGTGCCGGCGTGGATGTCCTTGACAAGATGCGTGCCCGATGCGGTCCCGTCGGTCTTCCAGAGTTCAGTGCCGTGGACGCCGTCGTTGGCGGTGAAGTAGGTGATCCCGGAGACGCCGAGGAAATCGGAGGGATGGGATGCCTGGGTACGGATGGCGCCGCCGTAGATATCGGCGAGGAGCATGGTGCCCTTGGCTGTACCGTCGCTGCCCCAGAGTTCGGTTCCGTGGAGGCCGTCGTTCGCCTGGAAAACCACTTTGTTTCCGGGGACGGTAGTGAAGAAGTAGGGGTAGGAGCTGGTGGATCCCGGCCGGATGTCCTTGACTTCCATGGTGCCGGCGTCGGTGCCGTCGGTTTTCCAGAGTTCGTAGCCGTGGCTCGTTCCGTTCACGGCATAGCCTCTAAAGAAGATTTTTCTGCCGGCTACAGTGGGATACTGGAAGTACTTGGTCTTGGAACTCATCACCTTGGTGCCGGCGGAGGTGCCGTCGGTTTCCCAAATGGAGTAGTTGTAGCCCGTCGCGGTGTAGGCCTGGAAGTAGACTTTGCCGCCCATGACGGCCGGGTGGTAGAAGGAGCCCGAGGCGGGCCCGGCCTTGATGTCCTTGAGAATCTTCGTGCCGGCGGCGGTGCCGTCGGTGACCCAGGGCTCGAAGCCGTTCGCCGGGGTGTTTCCTCCGAAGAGGATCTTGCTTCCCAGGGGAACGGCGTAGTGCCAACTGGAGCGGAATCCACCCTTGACCAGGGAGGTTCCCTTCGATGTGCCGTCGGTGGCGTAGAGGGCGTAAGCGGATCCGGGGCGGGAGAAGAAGTAACACTTGCTCCCCATCGCGACGGGGGAGAAGAGATAGCCCGAGGCCGAGCCGGGGTGGACGTCCAGCAGCAACTTCGTGCCGGCGGCGGTGCCGTCGGTGACCCAGGGTTCGGAGCCGTTCGCCGATGTGTTTCCCCGGAAGAGGATCTTGGAGCCGAAGGCAACGGGATAATACCAGAAATAACGAAGACCTGAGTAGACCTTCGATGTCCCCGCGGTGGTTCCGTCGCTCACCCAGATGTCGTATCCGGATCCGTTGTAGGAGGTCCAGTAGGCTTTTCCGCCCATGACGACCGGATAGTAACAACCTCCGCTCAACCTCCCGGTGAGGCAATCCTTGAGCATGAAGGTCCCCTCTGGTGTGCCGTCGGTGATCCAGGGCTCGCGTCCGTGTATGCCGTCGTAGGCCTGGAAGAGGACCTTGGTTCCAAGAACGGTGAAATAGGTGGGATAGGAATTGCGGGGACCCGGGTGGATGTCCTTGATCAGGGAAGCCTTGTTGGTCGTGAGGACGTATTTCCAGAGTTCGTCACCGTGGTTCCGGTCCCTGGCCTTGAAGACGAGGACGGAGCCGATTTTGGCGAACTTGTAGTTGTCCCAGGGGGTGGAATAGTTATGGCTGTAACCGTAGGGGTTCGAGGAAGGGTTGGCCTTGATTTGCCTGTTGATGTCCTTGAGGAGGGCGGGGGACTGGGCTGTCGCCGGTGTGGCGAGAGCGACTCCGAGGAATGCCGCAAGAAAGAACGAGTGTCCCATTTTGAGAACCTCCTGGCCGAAGAATAAACGATCGGAAGCGGCCGATTTCGAGATGGTCAGTCTACCCCCTCCGGCAGGAAGGCCGCAAGGGGAGAAAGGCCCCGGTCCAGGGGGCCTTGGTCGTTTCAGGTTTCAGGAATCGGGGAACCTCGGTTTGCGGGTCTCCGAATCCTGGGATCAATTGCCGAAGGTCAGAAGAACCCCGTTCGTGAAGTCCACGCCGATGGGCGGGGTTGAGGCCGGGTAGACGAAGCCCTGGGAAGCGATCTGCGCTCCCACGAGCGCGGGATCGTTGGGGACGGGCAGGGTGGTGGCGCCGCCGCCGGCGGGGGTGACGACGATTCCCATGTAGAGGGTCGAGATGTCGAAGTAGATCCAACCCGGACTGATGGCGGTTGGGTTGGTCGTGGGGGCGGCCAGGATGAGGAGGCCAGCCTGGCTCGTTCCCATGCCGGAGAGGGTCATCTTCATGGTGGTCCCAAGGGCCGGGTCGGTGGCGGTGAGGGGGAGCAGGTCGTTCGTGCCGAACCCGAAGGCCTTGGCCGTGGCGCCCGGGAACCAGACCCAGGGTTCGTAGCCGTGGATTCCGTCGTCGGCCTTGAAGAGGACCTGGCCGCCCGAGAGGGTCATGTAGTTGGGGCTGGAACTTCTGGTGCCCGGATAGATGTCCTTGAGCATCATGGTCCCGGCCGCGGTGCCGTCGGACTTCCAGAGTTCCGTTCCGTGAATTCCGTCGGTGGCGGCGAAGACCGCGTGGCGGGAACCGATGGCGGTTATCTGGGATGCGTAACTCGAACCGGCGCCGGGGTGGATGTCCTTGACCATCACGGTGCCGGCCGCGGTGCCGTCGGTCTTCCAGAGTTCATAGCCCTTGGTCCCGTCGTTGGACCGGAAGAAGAGGGTGTTGCCCACCACGCAGGGGTAGTAGAAATATCCGCTTCCTTTGCCGGGCCTGATGTCCTTCAGGAGCTTGGTGCCCGCCTGGGTGCCGTCGGAGACCCAGGGCTCGCCGCCGTGGGTGGAGTCGTAGCCCCTGAAGAAGAGCTTGTTCCCCATGGCGGTCAGGTAGTAGCCGTTGTAGCCGTTGATGGTGAAGGCCAGCTTGGTCCCCGCCGGGGTGCCGTCGGTCACGTAGATGGCGAAACCGCCTCCGGCGGCCTTGTAGGCCCGGAAGTAGACCTTTCCGCCCATGACAGTAGGGTCGAAGAAGTAGGCCGAACCGGAGCCGCTCCTGATGTCCTTGAGCATCACGGTGCCTGCGGCGGTGCCGTCGGTGACCCATGGCTCGCGGCCGTTGGACGAGGTCTGTCCGCTGAAGTAGATCTTTCCGTTGTAGGGGAAGGGATAATGCCAGTAGAAGCTGAATCCTCCCTTGACCTTCACGGTGCCTGCGGTGGTGCCGTCGGTCTTCCAGAGTGCGTAGCCGGAACCGTCGTTGGCGAAGAAGTAGACATGGTTGCCCATGACGCAGCCGTAGTAGAAGTTGCCGGAGATAGAGCCGGGGCGTATATCCTTGACCATCACCGTTCCCGCGGCGGTGCCGTCGGTCTTCCATATCTCGCCTCCGGCGGTGGATGTGTGGCCCTGGAAGAAGAGGGTTTTGCCAAGGGCGGCGGGCTTCAAGGAGCCGTCACTGCGCCAATAATACATCTTGGATTGATAGAGGTAGGCGCCGGAGCCGGTCCCGGTGTTGATATCCTTGACCAGGGCGGTGCCTGCGGCGGTGCCGTCGGTCTTCCAGAGTTCGGTCCCGTGGACGCCGTCGTTGGCGGTGAAGTAGGTGATCCCCGAGACGCCGAGGATATCGGACGGATAGGATGCCCGGGTGTTGGCGCCGGGTCCAACGATGTCGTCCAGTAGCGTGGTGCCCGTGGCGGTTCCGTCGCTGATCCAGAGTTCGGTCCCGTGGACGCCGTCGTTCGCCTGGAAAACCACCTTGCTTCCGATGACGGGAGTAATGAAATATGGATAGGAACTGCTGGGGCCGGGCCGGATATCCTTTACTTCCATGGTTCCGGCGTCGGTACCGTTGGTTTTCCAGAGTTCGTAATCGTGCCTCGTGCCCGTCGCATGGTATCCTCTAAAGAAGATATAGCCTCCGGCCACGGTGGGGTAGTAGAAGAAACGGCTCTTGGAACTCACCACCTTGGTGCCGGCGGAGGTGCCGTCGGTCTCCCAGATGGAGTAGGTGGATGCCGTGGCGGTGAAGGCCGCGAAGTAGACCTTGTTGTTGAAGACGACCGGGGAGTAGAAATGGCCCGAGCCGGTCCCAGGCTTGATGTCCTTGAGAAGAACAGTCCCCGCGGCGGTGCCGTCTGTGATCCAGGGCTCATAGCCGCTTGCGGACATCCTTCCCCTGAAGACGATCTTGGTTCCCAGGGGAATGGGATTGTACCAATAGAAGCCGAACCCGCCCTTGACCACGCTGGTTCCCGTCGGGGTGCCGTCTGTGACGTAGAGGGTGTAACCGGAACTGGGATGGGAGAAGAAGTAGCACTTGTTCCCCATGGCGACGGGATAGTAGATGTAGCCGCTAGCGGTTCCGGCCTGGACGTCGAGGAGCATCTTGGTGCCGGCGGCTGTGCCGTCGGTGACCCAGGGTTCGAAGCCGTTGGCCGAGGTGTTTCCCCGGAAGAGGATCTTGTTGCCGAAGGCGACTGGGTAGTACCAAGTATACCGAAGACCCGAGTAGACCATCGATGTCCCAGCGGTGGTTCCGTCGCTGACCCAGATGCTGTAATTGGTTCCATTGTAGGATGTCCAGTAGACCTTTCCGCCCATGACGACCGGGTAGTAGCATCCCCCGCTCAAGTTTCCTGCGTAACAGTCCTTGAGCATGAAGGTTCCCGCGGCGGTGCCGTCGGTGACCCAGGGTTCGGTTCCGTGGGTCCCGTCGCTGGCGGCGAAGATGACCTTGCTCCCGAAGTTGGTGAAGTAGGAGGGAGAGGAACTGCTCGAGCCGGGCCGGATGTCCTTGATTAGGGTGGCCGTATTTGGTGCGGGGAGGCTCTTGAAGAGTTCGTTGCCGTGGACGCCGTCGTTGGCCTGGAAGATTACGAAGGGGCCGATCTTGGCGAACTTGTAGTTGTCCCAAGGGGTGGAATAGTTGTGGGTATACCCTGTGGGGTTAGATGGTGGGTTTGCCTTGGGCTTGGTGTTGATGTCCTTCAAAAGGAGCGGAGACTGGGCAATTGCAGCCGCGCTGAGGGCGAGACCGGCCAAGGCGGTGAGAAGGGAGAGGCGTCTCATTTGTGAAGACCTCCATTCGAGGGTTTCGCGGGGCAGGAGGGTTGTGACCCTGGATTGAAAACATGAAGATAGTTCCTGGTAGCCCGGGATGGCAAGGGCCTCCGCAGAGACTCTTTTCCTGAAAAAGGAATCATATTTGGTGAGCCTGCTTTCTGGATCGTTTGGAGCCACTCGGGTTATCCTGGTCCGGGGCCGGGGGCGGATCGATCGGATGGGATTTCCCATGGGTTTTTCCTTTTCCTTTTTTTCCGGTTTTCTTCCTGCTTTCCTGCTTTCTCTTTTTCCGGCGGCCTGTGCAGGCCCTTGCCCGGCGCAGGCATGGGG
>JALUZX010000244.1 GCA_027011425.1 Planctomycetota bacterium | reverse complement strand
CTACCGGGCCCCCTCCGGCTGGAGGAAGGCCGGGAGATCCGGCCAAGCCCTAAAAAGCCCCCCCTTGCGGTTCTGGCGCAATACCCGCCCCGGCTCAAACCCGCCACCATGTCGTATTTTCAGCACCACTCGTGCGCCGCCTCCGACCCTGTTGTTTTCGTCTCCAATTACATGCCCTACCGGGGCCAGTGGATCTACGACTTCTCCGCTTTCCCATCCAACTTCAAGGGGTCCATCAGGGGAATGGACCTCCGCCGCACAAGCACTATCAATGGCAACGAATCGCCCCCCAACTTTTGCCGAACCGCCCTCATGGGGGGTGGTCCCACCCTCCATGTGGGACCAGATCAGCCCAGGCCCTGGCCGGCTCGAAGTTCTATTCACAGTGGATTCTCGTGCAAACCAAGCCTGCGGTCAAAATCGGGGCCTCCGGGGGTGCCAACTTCATGCTCGCTCCATCCACGGGAGGAATCCCAATCGATTCCGGTTACGGCTACTACAGGGGAAATTCAAACCCGGACACTGATCCCGCCATCAAGGTCTACGGCCCGAACCGCGGTTTGGTTCTGTATCTCTATCACAATTAAGGAAACTATTAGGGTAATCGGTTCCCTCCAAGGGGACAGGTCGGCCGATCGACCTGCCCCCTTTCTTTTTGCCCGATTTTAATGGCCTCTACCCGGGCCTGTTGTCGGCGGTGATTTTCTTGTGGCTTTTGGGGCTTTTCCCTTTCCAGCCGCCGCCGGCCGGTCCCGGGAGCCCCCTGGGTTTGGATAAAGGCAACGCGCCGGTGCCGATCCTCCCCGGTTCGGGGAAAAAGAAGGGGAGTGCGGAAGAGGCCGGACCTGGGGCCGGGCCCGCCAGGCCGGGAAGGAAGAAGGTCCTTCCCGGGGAGGCCCCCCTTTCCCAAGGGGAGGGCTCGGGACTTCTGGTGGTCAGGGTCTGGGAAAAGGGGAAAAAAGGTCTCACCCATCCCGGGAGTTCGAGGGTTCACCTGGAGACCCGGGTCTTAAATCAATTCAGTTGGGGGCCTTTCCTTCTTGGAAAGTTGGGAGGCGCCCCGAAAGGGGAGGAGAAAAGGGCTTGGGTCTTTCCCGTGGGGGAGAAAGGCGTCTTGTCGATCCGGCTTTGGGGGGAAGGCGGCATCCTTTCCCAGGGAGATGCGACGTTTCGCTTGTGGGCCGAATCCAGGAGAGGAAACCTGGCTTCGGACCCCAAGGAGGTCCGAGCCGATCCCAGGACGGGAATTTGGCTCCTGGAGGGGGGCTGGAAAGTCAGGCCCCACAAGAGAATCGATCTCGTCCTCCATCCTCGCCGGGACCTGGAGTTCGTCGTCAGGGATGGGGAGGGGCGGGGCGTTTCCGGCGTTTTGGTGGGGCTGTATTCCACCAACAGGGATATCGCCGGGTATCAATCATTGTGGTTCAGGAGCCGATCCGGGCCCGGAGGGAAGGGCGCCTTCCAGGACCCGTGGGCCGGGATGCGCTCCCCCTTCAGGGGCGCCATCGATTTCAAGAAATACTACCTGGGGTTTCTTTTCCCCATGCCGGACCCCTCCCGGAGATTCTTCCCGATCCGGAAAGAGAACCTGGAAGGGAGCCCCGTGGAGATGCGCCTTCCCCCCACGGGCCGGATCGAGGTCCATGTGTCCATGCCGGGGAAGCGCAAACAGGACATTTCCGGCCTGGCGGCTCTCCATGACCCGTCCATGCAGTGGAGGGACGGCTGGGCCCGCGGCCCGGTGGGGGATTTGAGGGTTCCCCTTCCGCGGGGTTTCTACGACGGAAAAGGCCGGGTGATCTTTCTGGTGGTTCGAAATGCCGGGGGTGGGCCGGTCCTGTTCAGGAAGATCCAGGCCTTGGAAGGTCTTCGCCCGGCGGAATGGAAGATGGGCCTGGTCCGGCTGGCCTCTCTTCCGTTGATCGCATCGGGGCGGGTGGTCGTGCAAGGAGGGGGAGATGTTTCGGGGAGCGCCGTAGTCTGCAAGGTGTTCAGGATCCAGAGAGGGAAACCTGCCTGGTGGCCCATCGGCTGGCAGCGTGTGGGGCGGGATGGAAGGTTTTGTTTCCGGGGCTTCCTGGAAGACCGGGAGGTTGAAGTTCTTGCTTCCCTCAAGAAATCCGGTTTGTGGGGGAAGGCCGAGAAGGTCCCCCTGGGAGCGCGTAATGTGTTGCTCAAATTGTTCCGTGGAGGGGAGATCCGGGGCCGCCTGCTCGTGGACGAGGGGAAATGGTTGAAGCAAGGGTTTTTGAACGTATATCTCTGTCCCAGGTTCCCGCTCGGGTCCCTTCACTGGGACCCTGTGAAGAAGGTGGAAGAATCGGGGTGGTTTTCATACGAAGGTTGTCCCCCGGGCAGGTACGACTTTCTGGTCACCATCGGATGGTGGCCGGGGATTCCTGTCTACCGCCTGGAGGGCCTGGATTTCCTATCGGGAAAGAACCCCTTCCGCGGCGATCTCGGGGTCATTGACCTGAGGGGGCGGCTGGAGAAGGTGGAGCTGGAGTTCTTCGACCAGGAGGGGAAGCCTTTGGATTTCTATCATCCCCGCCAGCCCGTACGGGTGGAAGGGGTGCCGGAAACCATCCTTAAAAAAGCGGGAAACAGGATTTCCTTCTTGAAAAGAAGAGGAGAAATCCTGGAACTCCGGGTCTCCGTCAAAGGATTCAAGAGAAAGAAGATCACTCTCCAGGCAGGTTCCTACACCGTCCGGATGGAAAAGGCGAAGTAGCGATCCAGGAGATGGAAAATCCACGGCCTCCCAAGTTTCTTCCTCTTTTCCTCCTGGTCCTCTTGGGGATCCTGGGCGGGCTTTACCTCCTTGTGGGAATAGGAGGAACCAGGGCGCCCAATGTTCCGCCCGCGACCCGGCCTTCCCCGGGGAAAAAAAATGGGGCCGCCCCCGCCGGGAAGACCCGGGCGGGGGGAGGAGGACTTCCCTCGGCCCGGGTCCCTCTCCCCGCCGGGAAAGAAGGCGATTCCCCGCTCTTCCTCACGATCCGGGGAAAGGTCCGGGACAACGGGTCAAACGACACATCCTTTTACGAGATAAGACGACACCTCCTTTTACGACACCCAAGGGCGGAGGGCTCTTTTCCGGTTTTTCCGGACTATTCCCGGACAAAAAAGAGGCGGGAAATCCGTTTCCCCCTTCCACCCCCCTTTTCCCAGACGGAAAGTAGAGGTATCCTTCCCCTATCGACCGCCCTGGAAGAAAGGGGAAAAGCCATGGCGGACTTCCCGGACAAGAGCCCCTTTGAGGGATGGCCTCCCATGGAGGCGATCTGCGAGGCGGCCAGTGCTATGGCCCGGGCCCTCCTTCCTTTCAAGCCCTTCCTCGCCCATGAGGCGGCGGACCTGGCCCTGGCACTCCTTGAAGACAAGATCCTCGAGGGATGGAAGCCCAGGGACCCCATCGCCTGGATCCGGGGCGTCGCCAAAAAGGAAGCCCTCCACCTGGCCTCTACAAGGAAGACGCGGCCCGCCTCCCTCGAGGCCCTGGGCCCGGAGCAACAGGAATCCCTCCTGCGCCCCTCGGACCTCCGCCTTTCCACGCCACCAGAGTGGAAAGAAACCCTCCTCAACCATGAAAAAAGGTCCCTCCAAAACCTGACCCCCAGGCAAAGAAAGGCTTACTGGGCCTACCGCCTGGAAGAGAGCGTGAAAAAAGCAGCCCGCCGGGCCGGAATGACCGAGAGGGATCTCCGGGTGGCCAAAAAAGAAATCGAAAAAAAAAACAAAAAACCCCCCCCCCCCCCCCACTACATAGGGAAAGGGAAGGAAGGAGGCCGCGAAAAAGGAGGGTTTCCAATGAGAAAAAATGTGTCTGGGACTGTGTGGCGCACTGGCCCTAATATGGTTCCTTTCGGCTTTAACATTCTTATCAGGCCCGACATTGTTGGCCGAGGAGGGAAGCGGGGAAGCAACTCTTCACAAAGACCAGTGGGAGGATTTGGTCGAAAATCAGGGAGTCATATGCAAGGATTATAGTTTCACCAACGATGAAGAAAAGGGTAGCAATTCAGTCCAAAAGATTCGATACAAATTCAAGGGGGACTCCGATTGGAGGTATTCTACCCTTGAGCCCGAAGAAACAAAGAATATTTCATGCTACATCGTGGATGTCGATGCCCAGGAAACTGTTGTTCCATTAAGCCATATTGTTTGGACTTATATATTTATCGTAATTTAGAAAAAAATGGAGGGCAAAAGCGTTTTACTTAAAACCTTCCCCTACCTGGCGGTGTTCCTCCTTGGAGGCGGGGTGCTCTTTTTCCTTTTCCTCGATAATAAGGTTGAAGGAAAAAGAGAAGTTGGCCTTCCTTCCCTGACCCTTCCCAAAACCGCCAAAAAGGAAAACACCTTCCAAAAAACACAAAAAAACCTTGGAGAACCCGGCTCCCAGCAAAAAAACATCCTTCCTGGAACATTGAGGGAGCCACATCAAAGGAAACCTTCCTGCTCAGGGGTAATGTCCGAAACGAGGAAGGTAAAGGCCTCCACGCCATGGTAGCAATGTTCTGCGTGAAGGAAGAAAAAGGGATAGACTCCAAAACCCCTCTGGCTCAGTTTAAAACTCGAGAGGACGGAAATTTTCGTATTCGCGGATTGGAAAAGGGCAATTATGCTATCCTATTAAAAAGCTACAACTGGATTCTCGACCACCCTGTCCGGGTGGCAGCAGGCACGGAAGACGTGGACTGTATTGCAAAAAAGGCTCTTTTTCTGAAGGCCCAGGTTCTGGATGCTGAAACATCAAATCCTGTGCCCCTAATCTTTTTCGATATCCAAATAACAGACCGAAAGTCTGGCAAGAAATTTGAAATTGGGGGCGCCTGTTTGAATGGAAATCTTCAAGTAGAATGGATTCCCAAGTGGCGTCTTCCCAAAATTCCTTTCCCTGTTTTGATCGGTTTGTTCTCACCTGATTATTTTCAACATCGGGAGACACTTTATTTAGAGGAAACCCTTTCCGGGCCTCCACCCACCATCTTCGTCGAGCCTATACACCGGGTCCCAGTCCTCTTCAGGGCAGTCTACAAGGATGGTACCCCCTTGGAATACCCGGTCCTTATGGTCGACTTCTGGAAGCCGGGGGAGAAAAAACCCATGGGAAGGGCGAAAGCCCGCCTCCAGGGAAAAGGCACATACAATGTCCGTCTTCCTGAGGGAAAAAACATGATCAGAGTTTTTCGGCCCATGATGAGGCTACCATGGCCTAAGGAATCCTGCCCTTCAGGAGAATGGACGGTGCCGGGAAAAATGTCTTATAAAGTCGTTTTTTCCAAGGGGGCGGTCGTACGGTTGAACCTTTCCCCGGAAACCATGGACTCCTTAAAGAAGGGTCCGACCATACTTTGGATGGAAGGAACCAGGAAGAAAAAAGCCTATATGGAATTTGGATGCCAGATCTCTCCAAGAAAAATTAAAAACAGGGTATTTACCATCCAAGAAGTGCCTCCTGGATCCTATATCCGTTTCGCATTGAAGGAATCAACCGAAAACGACCGTCTCGTACGAGCCACCCGCCTCATGTGGGTTGGGGAAGGAAGCGAGCTCGATTTCTTCCTCTGACAGGTTTGGTATCGGCGTTTTTTAGAGAAAAGACAGGGAACGAACCACTTCTGGAAAATGAACCCTTTCAACAGCGGGTCCTTTCAATAGTCCAAAAGAATCTAATCTGCACAAAAGTAGGTTTCGCCGATGAAGAATTCGGAAGACCCTCATGGTGTCCCTGAAGATGGTCGAAGCACGGGTCAAGGTCCCGGAAAAAGGGAAAAGGAAAGGGAATTGCCTGCCGGTTCAGGGGCCGAGGTGAGCAGGCGCGGCTTCCTGTCCATGGCCGGCTTTCTTTCCACGGGCGGGCTTATCTTTTTCGCCGGGAAAGGGAGCTTGTTTCTCTCACCCGGGGAAATATCCAAGCTCAGAGCCCTGGGAGACGGACCGCAAGGAGGGATGGATGGTTCCCCCCATTTTCCCGCCTGCCATCCTTATTCCTGGTTCTCCGACGGCCGCGATTGCATCGACGGCTGGGATTGTTACACCGGTTTCAAGTGCCAGGGACATTGGTACGACGATTTCGAATGCACTGTATCCTTCACTTGCTCCGATTCCTCGAATGAAAACTTCGCCTGCTACTACAGCTTCGACAACGAGGATTGTGAAGGTTTGTTTGAGTGTGAATCGGACCTGGATTTCACCTGCGTGGAAGGATACACGCAAAACCCGGTTTGAAAGATATGAAGAAATGAAAATAAGAGTCAGGGCTCCCTGGGCCGAGGAGGTTCTTTTTTCCAGGGTCGGCTCCTTTCCTGAGACCGGCAAGGCCCGAAGAACAAAAAAGGGATTCCTGCTGGAGCTGGAACCCGGGCATTCCTACCTCTTTTTCGCGAGAAAAGGAGGAGAGGCCAGGTCCGCCCTGGTTTCTTCCGGACCCTCCATGGAAGGCGCCGAAGCGGAAGTCTCCCTCTTTCCTCACCGGATCCGGGACGTCACGGTAAAACTCCAGGGAGACGGCGTTTCCAGCGTTTCCACCCTTGCCTGGATCCGCTGCCCTGCTCATCGCCCGGGGAACCTGCCCGACTTCCCCGTCCCCCCCGGATTCCTGGATCACCCATTCTTTCGCCTGGGCTCGATGCGAGGGAAGACCGGAGCCTTGCCTCTCTGGAAAGAGCAAAAGACTGCCTGTCTCATCTTCACCAAACAGGGTCCCTTTCTACGCGCTCTCCCGGCGCTTCCACCCGGGGTGACCTTGAACCTCTCCCTTCCCCGCCTTGCCACGGTTACGGTAATGGATAAAGAGAACCGTCCTGTCCCGGGAGCCAGGGTCCTCCTCCCGAGAAAATCCCCCACCAGGCCCTTTCGCCTGGGAGGATTCCGCCGCTATGAGGCGGGTTGGACCGACGCCCGTGGTCGAGTGGCCGTCCCCCAAGAGGACCTGGAAGGCCGGACCGTCATGGCCCTTGCCTGGGGATACCAACCCGGACAGACGGAAAGCTCGAGAAAGGGAGCCCGGCTTGTTCTGGAAGCTTCGGAGACGCCCAGCTTGGGCCTGGAGCTAAAGCCCGCCGCCGGGGAGATTGTTTCCGCCTGGGCCTACGGCCTGGCCCCGCGGGACATCGAGGTCTCTTCGATCTACCAGGGGGGGGAACTCCGCCTTCCTTTTTCCCGGCTGTCCAGGGTCCGGGTCCACATCTTTACCTCGAAGAGGCTCTTCTTCATGGGCCGGGCCCCAAAAAAAGGCCGGGTCCGCCTGGAAACTTCCAAGGAGATCCGCCTCCATGTGGTCCCGGAGGATCCAGGGGCCCGGTTCACCCTCACGAGAGTTGGATTCTTGCCCTCCGGCTTCAGGCCTACTCCCGGGTTTCCCGCCAATCTCCTGGACCTTTCCGGGCGGACGGTCTCTCCCAAGGGGACCGTCCCGGCCCACCTAGCCTTGGGCATGCAGATCGTCCTGGAGGCGAAGGATTCATCCCCCTTGTGCTGGATCTTGAAATCCCTCGAGGAGGCCCCCTCTGAAGTCAAGTTCCGGAAAGTTCCCGGGAAGAAAGCTGTGCTCAAGGCCTTGACGCCCGGCGGAAAGCCTGCCGCCGGATCCCTGCTTCGATACAAGCTATGCGGAAATAAAGCCTTTCTCGACGCCAACCTCGCCCGCCTCAGGAAGGGAAAGACCTGTCTGCCCCAATATGGTGGAATCCACCTGGACCAGGGAGGCAGGTTCGAGATCGTCCTGCCCCAAGAAGCGGAACTCCTGGTCTTTCTGCGTTCCGAGGAGGATCTCCTCGGCATGTGCCGCCTGCGGGGAGGGGAGGAGAAAATCCTCCGGCTCCAACCCGGCGCATGGGCCGTGGTGGAGGGAGCGGGAGCCTCGGTGAAGGCCAGGCCCCTCTTCTTTCCTCCCGGCGCCGCCGGAGCCGCCCGCTACATGGGCGTGCAGGACTACTTGGGCAAAAGAACGGGCGAAAAGGAACCTGTCTTCATGGGGCCTCTCTTTCCCGGGAAATACCTTTTCAGGACCTCCTTCCGAACGAAGGGGTTCACGGACCTGGGACCCCTGGACAAGAAAAAGACGGTCCTCCTCGAGGCCGGGAAGGTCAGCCATGTCCGGTTCTGAAAAGCACCCGGATCCAATCAGGGAGAATTCCTCTTCCTCCTTGGAACGGGTGCTGGCGGGCCACCTGAGAGTCTACCCCAAGGACCGATTCGAGGCCGGATACTACGCGCTCAGGAGCATGGGGGTCTCCCGGAAGCAGGCCCTGGAGGTGGTTTGCGGGTTCAAGGGGAAAAAGCCCCTTCCTTTCCCTCCCGTCACCCACATGGAACTCTTCCTCACCCGGGCCTGCAACCTTGCCTGCCCCTATTGCTTCGTTCGGGAGAAGCCTTCCTCTCCAGGCATGTCCCTAGAGACAGCCATGGAGGCCGTGAAATTCCTGGTCAAGGAATCGAGGGGAGTCCGGAAGGTGGGGATCACCTTCATGGGCGGCGAACCCCTCCTGGCCTTCCCCCTCTTGAAAGAGTTTCTCCCCCGGGCCCGGCGGAGACTGGAGGAAGCGGGCAAGGAGGTCCGTTTCGACATGACCACCAACGGGGTTCTCCTGGATGAAGAAACCTCCCGCTTCCTGGCCGAATGGGACGTACACGTCCTTGTGAGCCTCGACGGAGGCCCCGAGACCCACGACCGCTACCGGGTCTTCCCCTCGGGAAAAGGCTCCTTCCAAAGGGTCCGGGAAGGTCTCGAGGCCCTCCGGCGTCACCAGCCTTACCTGGGAGCCAAGATGACCGTAATGCCCTCCGAGGCCGGGAAACTGCTCCAGAACGTGGAGATCCTAGCGGAAATGGGAATCAAGCATTTCATCGTCGGCCCCGCCACGGGTGTTCCCTGGGAAGAGAAGGCGGAGATCCTTTACAGGGGTTTCCGGAGGGTCTTCGAGTGGTGGAGGTCTCATCCGGGTGCCAGAAAACTCTCTTTCCAGTTTATTCGGGAAGCCCTAAAGCCAAGAAAGAGAAGGCCCCACGGCTGGGGGTGCAGGGCGGGAAGACACGGTCTGGCCGTGGACCCAGATGGAAACCTTTCCCCCTGTTCCAAGATCCTTGGGCTCCGGGAGAAAGGGATCCTTTGGCTGGGGTCGGTCCGGGAGGGGTTCCAGGACCTGGAGGTCCGGGCCAGGTTGTGCGGGTTCCTTCCGGCCGACAGGCCCGCTTGCTGGAACTGCGCCCACCAGAATCGCTGCATGGGGGGGTGTTACGCCGTAAATTTCGAAGCCACGGGAGACCCTTTTCTCCCGGGGCGGGAATGTAGGATGACCGCCCTGTCCCTGGAATTGTCACGCTGGATCCGGGGGAGGATCCGGGAGGGAAGAGGAAAGGCGGGAAGAAAAGAACCAGGGCCACCGTCCCAGGCCGAGGTTGAAATTGTGGAGGAGAAACCATGAAAACGAGACGGCTTTTCCCTGGGGCCCTGGGCGTTTTCCTTCTTCTGGGGGGACTTTTTCTTCTGTGGGAAGGCCTCCGGCCGGGCCCTCTTCCCGGGGTGAAAGGCGCCAGCCCGGAAAAGGAGGTATCCTCACCTGCGTCAACCCTGCCGGTGGCCCGGGCCCGGACCCTGGCGAGAAAAGAGGTCCCTTCCCGGCAAAAGTCCCCTTCAGGGCCCCTCCTTCAAGGAAAGTTCCTCCTCCCCAAGGGCGGACCGGCCTGCTCCATCCGGATCCGGATCCTCGATGAAAACGGAAAAACCCGTGAGGAGACAAGAGCGGAGGCGCCGGGGGGATTCGCTTTGCCCTGGAAGAAAGAATTCGGAATTCAGGTGGAAGTCCTCTTCCTCTCCAAGCCTTATCTTCCCTGCAGGATCTGGGCCAGGAAGGGCGAGGGATCTCTCCTGGTCCGGCTCCGGGAGTCCTCGTCGGGCGGAGCCCTGGCCTGGACCCTCGGGACCGACCCCCTGGCTCCCAGGGAGGACCTCTCCAGAGTCGCCCTCTATTCGGCCCACGATCCCAGGAAGAGGGACCCTGAGACCTCGGTGGATGCCTTCTTCGCCGGAACCCGGGCCTGTTCCGGGCCGGCTCCGCCTCTCCTGGAGAAAACTGTGACAGGCCGGCCGGACGGCCGGGGCGGTTACAGGTTCCTGGCCCGGGGCCTTCCCACAGGCTCCTTCCTTGCCCTCCTCTCCAGGGAGAATTCCGGGTTCGCATTGAAAAGAGTGGAAATCCGGTCGGGAGAAACCCAGGACCTGGGACTCCTGGCCTTGGAAAAGAAGATCCTCCAGGTCCTGGTCCTGGACGGGCGTGACGGCACGGCCCTGAAAGGGGCCCGGGTGGTCCCCTTCTTGGGGCTCTGGTCGGCAGGCGGCGCCGTCTTCACCGATCCCTGGGGCAAGGCGAAGATCGATCCCTTTCTGGGAGACCGGGTCCAGGTCTGGAAGGAGGGCTTCGAGCCCGTCCTGGTCCGATCAGGAAAGGACAAGGTTCTGAAGGTTTCCCTGAAACCCGCCTTGGAAGCGGAGATCCGCGAGGAGCCGGGAACCTGGGCTTTCGGGTGGGTCCGGGGCGTTTCCGTGTTGCTTCCAGTCGGTCCCTCCGGAAAAGTGCGCGTCCCCGTCGGGCGGCTGGACACGATCCTGATGCTCTACAAGCCCTGGGAAAAACGGTGGTTCGTCCTGCCCATGGAGAAGGGGAAGGTCATCCAGGGACCAGGGGTAGTGGAGTTCCATGTCCGGGCTGGGAAGGAACCTCTCGATTGGGGAGGGGTGGAACTCTGTGAA
>JALUZX010000243.1 GCA_027011425.1 Planctomycetota bacterium | reverse complement strand
CCCTAAGGGGAAGGAGTTCCCTTTTCTTGAATCCTTCCTCCAGGCCGGGGATGTCTCTGCGGGCGGCCTCGAAGAGGTGGGCGGCGTAGATGTTCCCCAGCGTATAGGTGGGGAAGTAGCCCACGGCCCCCATGGCCCAGTGGATGTCCTGGAGGATTCCGTCTGCGTCTCTTTCGGGGCGGACGCCGATCAGCTCTTCGGAAAGTTCGTTCCAGGCGGCCGGCGCCTCGGCGGCGGGAAGCTCCCCGGAGAGGAGTTTTCGCTCCAGGCGAAACCGGAGCAGGATGTGCAGGTTGTAGGTCACCTCGTCGGCCTCGACCCGGATGAGGCTGGGCTTCACTTCGCCGGCGGCCCGGAAGAGGGCCTCCGGATGGGCCGGGCCTTTGCGGCCTGGGAGGACCTCCTCCAGGAGGGGGGCGAAGCCCTCCCAGAAGGGGAGGGACCGGGCCACCAGGTTCTCCCAGAGGCGGGACTGGGACTCGTGGACACCTAGAGAGGCGGCGGGGCCCGCCGGGGTCCGGTCCAGGGCGGGGTCCAGGCCCTGCTCGTAGAGGCCGTGGCCCGCCTCGTGGACGAGCCCGAAGAGGGCGGGCCTGAGATCGCCTCGATCGAACCTCCAGGTGATGCGCACGTCCCCGGGGCCGTGGCCCGAGCAGAAGGGATGGGTGGCCTTGTCGATTCTTCCCGCCCGCAAATCGAAGCCCATGGCCTCCAGGACTTTCCTGCCGAAGGCGAGCTGGGCCTCCGGGTCCAGGTCGCCCTGGAAGGGCGAGAGGTCCACCCTCCTGCCGGACTCCCGGACCTTTCCCGCCAGCTCCGCCAGGGGCCCCTGGAGGCCGCCGAAGAGGTCCTCCAGGCGCTTCGCCGTCATCCCGGGTTCGTATTGGTCCAGGAGGGGATCGTAGAGGTCTTTTTCTCCACCCCCGCCGAGACAGCGGGATTCCTCCCGCTTGAGTTCCAGGATCTCCTGGAGGTGGGGGAGGAAGAGGGCGTAGTCGGACTTGCTCCTGGCCTCCTTCCAGGCCTCCAGGCCGAGCGACGTGGCCCGGGCCTGGCGCTCCACCAGGTCCCTCGGGATCTTCACCGCCTGCTCGCGGGCGCGGGAGGCCTCTCTCAGGTGGGCCGCCTCCAGGGGGTCCAGCTCTTTTTTGCGCTCCTCCAGAAAGGCCAGGATCTCTCCCAGCTCGGGGGAGGTGAGCTTCTCGTGGGCCAGGCCGGAGAGAGTGGCCAGGACCTGGGCCCTGTGGGGGGTTCCCGCCGGGGGCATCATGGTCTCCTGGTCCCACTCGAGAATCGCCCGGGCCCGCCCCAGGTCGGAGAGCCTGCCCCAGGCCTCGAAGAGAAGGCGCATCTTTTCCTGGACCGTCACTTGGATCCTCCCTGGTCTCGGCCGGTGTTCTTCTGCTTTTTCTTACCGCCCCGGCCCTCCTCGTACTCTTCCACCACCTGGTCGAAGTAGTCGATCACCTGGCGGACGTAGGCCCGCTTCTCCGTGTAGGGCCCTGGGAAGAAGCTCCGCTTGAATCCGTAGACCAGGAGGTTCCTGAGGCGGCGGACGTCGATCCCGAAGGCTTTTACGGCCTTGCTGATCTCCTGGGTCACGGTGGTGCGGGAGACCAGGCGGTTGTCGGTGCAGAAGGTGGTGGAGAGCTTGTTGTCCAGCATCTTCTTGAAGGGGTGGGCCTCCAGGCTCGGGATGGTGGGGGAGGTCTGGAGGTTGCTGGTGAGGCAGATCTCCATGGTGATCCTCCGGTCCGCGATGAACCGCACCAGGTTTTGCACGTAGGCCTCCGGGTCCAGGATCTCCGGGTTGGTGACCTTGGAGGGGTCCAACAGCCAGGTGCCGTGGCCGATCCGGTCGGCGTGAAGCTCGGTGATGGCCTGGAAGATGGACTCCGGGCCGTAGGCCTCGCCGGCGTGGACGGTCTTGCCCAGGAAGCGCTGGTGGGCGTGCTGGAAGGCCTCCCAGTGGTCCCGGGCGGGGTAGCCCTTCTCCTTGCCGGCAAGGTCGATCCCAACGATGGGCACCTCCGGGTGTTCCTCGAGAAAGGCCGTGGTCATCCGGGCGAGTTCCAGGGAGGCCAGGGCGAAGACCCGCTGGGGCTCGGAGAACTTGTGGGCCAGGATGAAGTGGCGGAACAGCGAGGAGAATCCGGCGGTGAAGAAACGAAGGGCGCAGACGATGATGCCGTAGCGGAAAGGCGGCTCCCGGCCCTCCCGCACGGCCGGCCGGGCGTTGCATTCCTCCATGGCCCTCCTCAGGCCCCGGTCCACGCTGAGGAGGACCTCCTGGGCGGTGAAATCGGTGTGGATGTGGAGCTGGGGGGCGAAGCGGACCTCGATGTACCGCACCCCTTCGGCCTGGTTGTCCAGGGCCAGCTCGTAGGCGGTCCGCTCCATGGCCTCCTTGTCCTGGAGCACGGCCGTGGTGAACCGGAAACCCTCCAGGTATTCCGGCAGGCTCCGGTAGGATTCCTTGAAGACCAGCTCCAGGAGGCCTTCCTCGGTCCAGGAGGGGAGTTCCACCTTCCGCTCCCGGGCCAGCTCGAGCAGGGTGGAGAGCCTGAGCGAACCGTCCAGGTGGAGATGGAGGTCCGTCTTGGGTAGCTTTCGGATGAGTTCGGGTCCGGGGGTAAAGCCTGGGTCTGTAATCATGAGTCCAGTCTGGGACGGTTCGGGCCCGGGCGCAACGGCGAGCCCGGGCCGGCGCGAGGCATTTTTTGGCGGAACCCTTTCCCGGAGGGGGCGTTCCATGGAGGTTTCCGACTGGAGAGGTCCATGAATCCACGAGATCCCCTGGATGAACGGGTGAGCGACTGGCTGGAAGGCCGGTTGAGCCCCGAGGAGGCCCGGGCCCTGGAAGAGGCCCTGGCCCGGGAAGGCCGCCTGGAAGAGGCCCGGGAGCTGGCCCGGGTGGTCCATCTCCTGGGAAAGGCCCCCCTGGAAAGCCCGCCCCCGGGCCTGCCCGACCGGGTGGTGGAGAGGATCACCGGGTCTTCCGGGGCGCCTGTCCCGGCTCTCTCCCGGGGAAGAAAGTCCCTTCCCTGGGTCCTCTCCCTCTCCGCCGCGGCCGCCGCGGCCCTGCTGGTCTACATCACCCTTCCCGGCAGGGGGGGGCTCCCGCCCAAGGGCTCTTCGGTGCGGGTGGCCCG
>JALUZX010000242.1 GCA_027011425.1 Planctomycetota bacterium | reverse complement strand
CTCCTGGACCGGTCCCCCGTGACGGGGTCCACCTCGAGCCGGCAATACCCGGAGCAGTCCCGGAGGGCGTCCCGGGCTTCCCGGGCCAGGGGGGCCCGGCCCAGGCCCGTGTGGAGAACCACGCCCGTGGCGTTGAGGACCCGGGCGTGGTAGGCCGGTCTGTCCAGGCCTTTCCGGACCTCCGCCACGAGCCGGCCCTCCCGGAACCAGGCTTCCACGGCAGAAGCGTCCATGAAGCCCGAGAAGATCCGCCCTTTGAGCACGTCCAGAATCCGCCGCACCTGGGCGGCCAGGATCTCCCTGGGCTTTCCCGCCAACTCGGGGACCTGGGCAAAGCCCCGAAGAAGCTGGTCTACCTGGGGGATCTCTCTCAAGGCCGCCTTGATCTCCTCGGGAGAGAGGGGAGGCCTGGGCTCTTCCTCCGGAGGGGAAGGGGGCGTGACCTGATCGGACATGGTCTCCTCCTTGGTCAAAGGATGCATGAACTCGGGAGAGGGGCCTGTTATAAGGATCCCCGTCGAGCCAGGGAAGAAAGGGAAGGAGAGCCCCGAGCCGGCCCGGTTGGTTCGGGTCGAAATGGAAGGGAAGAAAGGCATGGTGGCCAGGGCGTGGGTCTTTCCGGAGGAGATCCCCCAGGACCAGGTCCAGGACCTGGCCCGGAGGCTTCGGGTCCCCTCCCTGGTGGCCCGGACCTTGATCCGCCGGGGTCTCTCCGATCCAAGCGCGGCCTCACGCTTCCTGGACCCCGCCCTGGACAACTTGTGCGACCCCGATCTCTTCCAGGACATGGAAAAGGCCTGCCGGCGGATTCACCGGGCCGTCACCCAAGGGGAACCGATCCTCGTCCACGGGGACTACGACGCCGACGGGATCACATCCACGGCTCTCCTCCTCAAGTTGTTCCGCTTTCTCGGGGCCCGGGCGGACTGGCACATCCCCAACCGGATCACCGAAGGATTCTCCTTCAGCCCCGCCGTCCTGGAAAGGGTGAAGAAGGAGGGATTCCGGCTTTGCGTAACCGTGGACAACGGCACCTCGGCGGTCCGGGAGATCTCCGGCCTCGCCGCCCAGGGATGCCAGGTGATCGTCACGGACCACCACGAACCGGGACCGGAGCTTCCTCCCGCCCTGGCGATGATCAATCCCAAGCTCCCAGGCTGCACCTATCCCTTCCCCGGACTTGCGGGCGTGGGAGTTGCCTTCAAGCTGGCCTGGGGCCTGGCCCGGGTCTTTTCGGGTTCCCGGAGGGTTTCTCCCCCCCTGCGGAGGTTCCTGATGCGGGCCATGGGCTGGACCGCCCTGGGGACGGTGGCGGACGTGGTCCCCCTCCTGGAGGAGAACCGGGTCTTCCTGCGCCACGGCCTTCCCGTCCTCTCCCGGGATCCCGGCCCCGGCCTTGCGGCCTTGATGGAGATCTGCAACCTCTCGGGAAGGGAGATCACCGCCCGGGACGTAGCCTTCCGGCTGGCCCCGCGCATCAACGCGGCGGGCCGGATGGGAAGCGCGGAGAAGGCGCTCCGACTGCTTCTCGCCGAAAGCCGCGAAGAAGCCCTGCCCCTGGCCCTGGAGCTGGACCAGGCGAACAAGGCCCGCCGGGCGGTGGAACAACGCATTCTCAGGGAAGCCAGGGAGATCCTCTCGGCCCGGCCGGACCTTGCCGAGGCCCCCATCCTCCTCCTGGCCCGGGAGGGATGGCACGTGGGGGTCGTGGGCATCGTGGCTGCCCGGCTCTGCGAAGAAATGGGAAAACCCGTGGCCCTCTGCGCCCTGGGGAAGGACCAGGCCCGGGGGTCGGCCCGCTCCCCCGAGGGATTCCCCATCCACCTGGCCCTGGCGCGGGCGGAGGACCTCCTCCTTTCCCACGGGGGCCACGCCCGGGCGGCGGGGCTGGCTTTCGACCCCGCACTCCTGGAGGCACTCCAGGATCGCCTGGCCCGGGTGGGCGAGGAAATGGGCCGGACCGTCCCCCCTCTCTACCTGGACGCCCGGGTGGACTTACGGGAACTCACACCGGAAGTCGTGAATGCCTTGAGAAAACTCGGCCCCCACGGGTCGGCGAATCCTCCCCCCTTGTTCGCCGGGTGCGGCCTGGTCGTGGCGGGCCACCCGCGGGTAACGGGTTACGGCGGAAAGGATCTCTCCTTCCTGGTCCGCCAGGGCCATGTGGTCCTGGAGGCCCGGGCCCCCATGGGGGCCGGGCCCCTGGCGGGGAAGATCGCCAGGGGCATGAAGCTCTCCCTGGCCTTCACCCCCGGCATCGCCCGGGAGAGGAGACAGGTGGAGATCCTTGTCAAGGACGTGCAGGAAAACATACCGCAGGAGATCCGGGTCCAGTGATCGACGCCCTCATCCCCTACCTGGAGAAAGCCGCCGCCCTCGCCCCGACCTGGGGGCCCTTGCTGGTTCTCCTCTTCATGACCATCGAGAGTTCCTTCATCCCCTTTCCCAGCGAGGTGGTGATGATCCCCGCCGGGTTCCTCTCGGCCCGGGGGGAATTCTTCCCCGCCGGAAATCACTGGGGCGCCCTGATCCTGGCGATCCTTCTGGGGGTGACGGGATCCCTGCTGGGAGCCTTCCTGAACTACTGGCTCTCCTGGAAGCTGGGAAGGCCCTTTCTTCACAGGTGGGGAAAATACTTCTTCCTCCCCCCGCCCAGGCTGGAGAGGGCGGAAGAGATCTTCAGGGAATACGGGGACATGACGACCTTCGTGTGCCGCCTCCTTCCCGTGATCCGCCAGCTCATCTCCATCCCGGCGGGGATCTCGGGCATGCATTTCGGGCGTTTCACCTTCTTCACCGCCGCCGGGGCCGCCCTCTGGGTGGTCTTTCTCTCGGGGCTGGGATTCTGGTTCGGGACCCACACCCGCGAGATGACCTACGCCCAACTGGTGCACAAAGGAAAAGACTTCGTTTCGGCCCACCTCCTCTGGATCCTCCTGGGGGCCCTGGTCCTCCTGGCGGTGTACGTATGGGTCCACAGGCGGGTGGTCGGGGGAAACAAGGACCAAGAACGCCGAATTCCTGGAGGCCAATGATGCGCAAGGTCATCGCTGTCGTGGGCGGTTCCGCCGTTTCCCGGCCCGTCCTCAACCTGGCCGAGCGGGTGGGAAAGGCCGTGGCCGAGGCCGGCGCCGTCCTTTTGACGGGAGGGC
>JALUZX010000241.1 GCA_027011425.1 Planctomycetota bacterium | reverse complement strand
TCCCCAAGGTGTATCTCACCAAAAAAGAACGAAAACGGGCCCGGGAATTTCTCGGCGGTGGCCGGTTCATCTGGCTGGACCCGGGCGGCAAGCCTGTCCAGCGCTGGCCCGCCGACCGCTGGGCCCAGGTCGCCCGAGCGCTGGGCGGCTCCCACAAAATCCTCGTCTCCACCGCCCCCGGCCAGGAGGCCCTGGCCGCCTCTTTCCAGGGGTTCCGGATCCTCGAGCCCGCGCCCACCCTCCGGGACCTGGCCGCCCGGCTCTCCCATTGTGACCTCGTCCTTTCCGCCGACACCGGCGTCGCCCACCTGGCCGCCGCCGCCGGCGCCCGCACCCTCACCCTCTACGGCCCCACCCGGCCCGAGCAGTTCTCCACCGCCCGGCCCGAGTCCGTCCAGGTCGTCTCCCCCCATCCCCACTGTTTTGCCGACCTCCACGACACCTGTCTCAAAGACCCAACCGCGTCCACCTCCCCCTGCATGCAAGCCATCCAAACCGACACCGTAATCCAAGCCGCCCGCTCCATCCTCGAAGAGGAGGAGAAATAACCATGTATCCCGCCAATTCCATTGCCTTCGACTTGGAAGCCTTGCTTCAGAAAGGGGCCTGGGTTCTTCCGGCCATGATTTTGGGGGCGTCCTTTTTGGTGGCCGTCCTGGAGACCCCCCTGGTCCGGCGGCTGGCCCTCTGGTTCAAGGTCGTCGACGAGCCGGGCCCCAGGAAGATCCACGCCCAGGCCATCCCCAGACTCGGCGGGGTCGCCATTTTCTTCGGCACCCTGGCCGGGCTTTTGCTTCTCGTTCTCTTCGGCCGGAACCTGGAGCCCAACCTGGAACAGGTCTCCACCAAGCACACCGTCTTTTTCGCCGCCGGGTTCTTCATCTTTGTGCTCGGCGTGATCGACGACATCAAGCACCTCCGGGCGGGCTACAAGTTTGTCGCCGAGACCGCCGCCGCCATTCTCGTTACCGCATACGGCGTCCGAATCCAGACCCTGAGCGTCCCCGGCCTCTTCCCGGGCGGAATCGACTTCGGGATCCTCTCCTGGCCCCTGACCGTGCTCTGGATCGTAGGGATCACCAACGCCGTCAACATCATCGACGGCCTGGACGGCCTGGCCGCCGGCATCGCCGCGATCGCCTGCGCCACCATCGGGCTCTTCGCCTTCGCCCAGGGCCACTACATGCTCGCTTCCGTGGCCTTCGCCCTCTTCGGGTCCGTGGCGGGTTTTCTCATCTTCAACTTCAACCCCGCCAAGATCTTCATGGGGGACAGCGGAAGCCTGTTTTTGGGGTTCATGCTGGGGGGAGGGAGCGTGCTCTTCACGGGCAAGTTCGCCACCCTGGTCGGCCTGGCCCTTCCCGTCCTGGCTCTCGGGATCCCCATCTTCGACACCCTGCTCTGCATGCTCCGCCGTTTTTTGGAGCGGCGCTCCATTTTCGCCCCCGACAAAAGCCACATCCACCACAGGCTCCTGGAGATGGGGCTTACCCACAAGAAAGTGGTGCTCACTCTCTACGGGGTCACCCTCCTGGTCACAGGGATCGGGGCGTGGTTCATGGCGGTCCAGAGGACCCGGGCCCTCGTGGCCTTTGTGGGCGCCCTCCTGGTCCTTCTCCTCTTCTTCCGCCTCATCGGCCAGGTGCGGATCCGGCAATCCCTGGCGCGGATCAAAGAAAAGGTCAACCAGAGCCGCCGGAAGAGCAAGATCCAGAGAATCGTGGAGGAACTCGAGCTGGAGCTTCGGGCCGCCATCGACCTGGAGGAGTGGTGGAAGGCCCTCTCCAAGGCAGGGGACCAGCTTGGTTTCTCCCGGCTCGTCCTTCCCATGGACAAAAGAAGCGGGGGCAAGCAGGTCCTGGTCTGGAGCCGCAACGGGACCGCCGCCGGCGACCACCAACCCTTTTCCTTCCGCATTCCCGTCTCCCACAGGCGGAGCGGGAAGAAGCTCCTCCTCAAAGCCGAAGTGGACGACCCCGAATCCCTCGAGGAAGTGACCTTCAAGGCCACCTGGCTCGCCCGGCTCATCGACGGCAAGTCCATCGCCGACCTCCCCAGGAAGCCCCGCTCCCGGATCCTCTCCGGGTAAGTGCTGACCATGGCCTCCCTCCACCTCCAGGAACCCATCCCCATGAAGATCGCCATCGTAGGCGCCCGGGGTGTTCCCGCCCGTTACAGCGGGTTTGACACCATGGTGCACGAGCTGGCCCCCCGCATGGCCGCCCAGGGCCACCAGGTGACCGTGTATTGCCGCCGGGGCTACTACAAGACCCGGCCCAGGACCTGGCGGGGGGTGCGCCTCGTCCACCTTCCCGCGCCCCGCCTCAAGGGCCTGGAGAGTCTCTTCCACACCTTCCTCTCCACCCTGCACCTCCTTTTTCACAAGGCCGATCTCGTCTACCTCCTGGACCCGGGCAACGCCCCCTTCCTTCCCTTCCTCAAGCTCCGGGGCAAGAAAGTCGTCCTTCACACCGACGGGCTCGGCTGGAAGCGCCGCAAGTGGGGGAGGATGGCCCGGGCCTACTACAAGTGGGTCGAGGGCGTGGCCGCCCGGCACGCCCACGCCCTCGTGGCGGACCACCCCCTCATGCGGGAATACTACAAAAACGAATACAATGCCGATTCCTGGTACCTTCCCTACGGCGCCGTCGTGGGCGACGGGACCGACCCTTCCCTCCTCTCCCGGCTCTCCCTCGAGGAAGGCCGCTACCTCCTCGTCGTGGCCCGCCTGGAGCCCGAGAACAACGTGGACCTCATCGTGCGGGAGCACAAAGAGAGCGGAACCGACCTGCCGCTGGTCGTCGTGGGGGATTCCCCCTACAAGCCAACCTACCTGGAATCCCTGAAAGAGACCGCCGCCCCCAACGTCCTCTTCACCGGCCGGATCCACGACCAGGAGCAGCTCAACGCCCTCTACGCCGGGGCCCGCCTCTACCTCCACGGCCACGAAGTGGGGGGCACCAACCCCTCCCTGCTTCGGGCCCTCGGCGCAGGAACCCCCTGCCTCTACCTGGACGTCCCCTTCAACCGGGTCACCGCCGGCGACGCCGGCCTCCCCTTCACCAAGGAACCCGGCAACCTGGCCGCCCTCCTGGTCCAGGGGATCCCTCCCTCAAAGAGGGAAGAGATGTCACGAAAAGCCAGGGAAAGAGCCCGGACCGAATACAAC
>JALUZX010000240.1 GCA_027011425.1 Planctomycetota bacterium | reverse complement strand
GTGGTATGGGGAGATGCATGCACGGCCGGGAGCGGATGGGGCGCCGGCCGAGGATGCCTTTCCACGGCAGGTACCACGGTTTCCACCGCCCCGCCGGCCCCCGGCCTCCCATGGGCCGCGGCCCGGGAAGGACGCGAACCCGCGTCCGCCCTTCCCACCAGGCCGGACCCAAGGGCAGGGCTCCCATGAGGAACCCCAGGATCTTCTTCTTCCGCAAGGGCCATAAAGCTTCCCCCCATGGCTTCAAGGCCATGGCCATCGAGAGAGTGAAAAAGGGAAAGAGCGAGGCCGGGAAATCTCGGCACTCCCGGAGATCCCCCAAGGGCCGGATGGAACACCACAGAAAGGAACACCACAGAAAAGGCCCCAAGGTGAAGAAGGCGGGAAAATCCCGCTTCCACAGCCGGAGGGGACACCATGAATCCAAGGAGAGGAAAGGTCCCCGCCGCCGCCGCCACGGCAAACTGGTCTGATCCATCCCCAGGCTCATGCCTTCACCCGAAAAGGCCCGGCCCCTCGGCCGGGCCTTTTCGTTCGCCACTTCCCAAAAATCAATGACGGTTACGACAAAAGTCCTGGACTCTCGAAAATCCCAAAAAAATCGTGACCTTCCCCCAGCTAGAGATGTTGCGAAGCCCCCGCCGGAACGAGGCCGGATCGGAGATCCGGACTCGTGACGTCGGGGGGGCAGTTCCGAGGCACCCACCGCGTCCCGAGCTTGACAAGACTTTTGTCGCGTCTGTCAAAAGTCCGGGAACTACGAACCCTCCCTCAAAACCGCAACATTCCCCCAGTTGGAAATTTGGTGAAGCCCCCTACGTCAAACCCGGATGTCGCCGAGTTTCCGCGAACGTAGTTCCGCCTCGTAGAGTTCCAGCAGGGGATCCACCTCCTCCGACAGGAAGTTCACCACCTGCTCGGGGGCCCGGCCAACGAGGGATCCCGGGTCCAGCCGCTCCCTCAGCCAGGATTCCTCCAGGCCGAAAGCGGGATCCCCGGCCAGCTCCGCCACGAGATCCACCTTCCGCCCCTCTTTGCGGGCTCTCCCGGCTTCCACGGCCAGGGTTCTCAGTCTCTCGTGGAGGGCCTGCCTGTCTCCACCCCGCTTTACGCACTCCATGAGCACCGTCTCGGCAACCAGGTAGGGAAGCTCCCCCGCCAGGTTCGCCTCCACCCGCTCGGGGAAGACCTTGAGGCCCCGGGCCACGTTGGTCACCAGTGAAAGAATGGCGTCCACCCCGAGGAAAGCCTCTGGAATGGTGATCCTCCTGTTGGCCGAATCGTCCAGGGTTCTCTCGAGCCACTGGTCCGCCGCGGTAAACCCGGCGTTGGCCGGCAGGGAGAGGACATACCGGGCCAGGGAGACGATCCGTTCCGACCGCATGGGATTGCGCTTGTGCGGCATGGCAGAGGAACCCACCTGCTTCTCCTCGAAGGGCTCTTCCATTTCTCCCTCGTGGGAGAGAAGGCGGATATCGTTGGCGAACTTCGAGGCCGAGGCGGCCACCCCCGCCAGGGCAGAGAGCACACGGTAGTCCACCTTGCGCGGGTAGGTCTGGCCTGTCACGGAGAAGCTCCGGCTGAACCCGATCCTCTTGGTGACCCGCCGGTCCAGCTCGTCCACCTTCTCCGTATCTCCGCCGAAGAGCTGGAGGAAAGAAGCCTGGGTGCCGGTGGTCCCCTTCACCCCCCGGGCCCTCAGCGAAGCCTCGGCCGACTGGAGGGCCTCGTGATCCAGGACCAGGTCCTGGATCCAGAGACAGATGCGCTTGCCCACCGTCGTGGGCTGAGCCGGCTGGAAATGGGTGTATCCCAGGCAGGGAAGATCCTTCCACTTCCGCGCCTGGACGGCCAGGGCCTGGATCGCCCCGACCAGCTCGGTCCGGACCAGGTGGAGAGCCTGCTTGGTGAGGAGCAACTCCGTATTGTCCGTCACGAAGGCCGAAGTGGCCCCCAGGTGAAGGATCGCCCCTCCCTTGGGGGCCTTCTCCCTCCAGGCGTGGATGTGGGCCATCACGTCGTGGCGGAGTTCCCGCTCCAGCTCGGCGGCCCTCTCCAGGTCCAGCTCCTCCTTGGTCGCCTTCAGCTCCTCCACCTGGTCCTCCCCGACGGGAAGCCCCAGTTCCATCTGGGCCTGGGCGAGCTGGATCCAGAGGTCCCGCCAGGTGGAAAACTTACGCCTTGGCGAAAAGATCCGGAGCATGGCCCTGGAGGAATACCGCTCCACCAAGGGGTTCTGGAAGAAATCGTTCCTGTCTTCTTTCTCGTTCATGGCCTTCATTCTCCCGGCCCTTTCCCCGGCGCGCCACCCCGGAATCGTCCCCTCTCACAAAGAGGCCAGGGTCCCGGAAAGAAAGACCAGCAGGACCAGGGCCCACTCCAGCCTGGAGGGAAGCTCCCCCACCAGGAAAAGCCAGAGGGCCCGAAGGGCCAGGAGGGCCCCCAGGCTCCCGGTGAAGAAATCCAGCACGCTTCCCGTCCTGCCGGGGACGCCGATCTGGATGATCTCCTCGGCGCCGGCCCAAAGGGAAGAAAGGAACCAGGCCAAGGGTGCCGCCCTGTCCCAGGAAAGCCCCGCTAGAACCAAGGGGGGGAGAAGGAGAAGGGCCCAGACCCCGAAGAGGAAGGCGTGGCCCATGTTGCAGGCCCACCCCCATGTCCAGGGCTCGGAGCCCCGGGCCACGGGATAGGAGAGCAGGTCGTAGATGTAGAGCCCCCAGGCCAAAGCGGGGATCCAGGAGAGCAAGGTTCCCTTCCAGCCCAGAGGTCGCGTCCCCATGTCCAACCCGCGTCCCCCGGACAATTTAGAGACCGGTGACCAGCATGGAAAGGTCCAGGGGAAGAGCGGAATGGGTGATGGCCCCCACGGAGATCCGGTCCACCCCCGTCCGGGCAACTTCCAGGACGTTTTCCAGGCGGATCCCGCCGGAGGCCTCGAAGAGGACCTCTCTGCCCACCTCCCGGGCCGCCCTCTTCCCGGCGGAGACCGTGGCCTCCAGTTCGGCCGGGGACATATTGTCCAGGAGAATGATGTCCGCCCCGCCTTCCACGGCGGCCAGGGCCTCCTCCGGCGTCCTTGCCTCGGCCGCCACGGGTCCCTTTCCCCGGGCGTAGCGAACCGCCCGGGCCACGGTCCGCTTGTAGGCCCCCGGCCCGGCGCCCTCCACGGAGAGAGCGAAGTG
>JALUZX010000239.1 GCA_027011425.1 Planctomycetota bacterium | reverse complement strand
CCAAGGGGGTTCTCCTGGCCGCGGAAAGAGGAGCCCCTTCTCCCCGGGAGGCGGGGGAAGCCCCGCGCCCGGCGGGACTTTTGGATCCCTTCCAGAGGGAAGCGGTGGAAGCCCCCCCCGGCCCCCTGCTCGTCCAGGCGCCGCCCGGCTCCGGAAAGACCCGGACCCTGGTGGCCCGGGTGGGGCGCAAGCTGGCCCGGGGAGTTCCTCCCGCGCGGATCTATGTGGTGACCTTCACGAGGAAAGCGGCGGGAGAGCTGGAAGACCGACTCCGGGCCCTCCCGGATCTCTCCGGGAAAGTCCAGGGAATCCGGGCCGGCACCATCCATGCCTTGTGCCGTTCCATCCTGGAAGAGAGTGGACGTCTCCAGGGAAGGAGGATCACCGGGAGGAGCGAGGCCGAAAGGCTGCTCCAGTGGGCCGCCGAAAAGGCCGGCATCCCCTGGGACAAGGACACGGCCCGGGTCTTCTTCCTGGAGAGGATCCGGGGAAAACTTCCGGAGACATTTCATCCCCTGGAAAGGGCCTACGGGGAGGCTCTCCGCGAGAGGAAAAGGATCGACCTGGACGGCCTGCTCCTGGAGACCCTGGAACTCCTCCGGGACCCGGAGGAAGCCGCACGGATCCGGGAAGGGATCTCTTTTCTCGCCGTGGACGAGTATCAGGACGTGGATCCCACCCAGGCGGCCCTCCTGGACCTCCTGGCCGGCCCGGGAGGAGATTTCACGGCTATCGGCGATCCCGACCAGGCCATCTACGCCTTCCGCGGCGGGGATCCTTCCCTCTTCCGGTCTTTCCCCTCCCGGCACCCTGGAACCAGGACTGTCCGACTGAGAACCAACTACCGGTCCTCCCCGGACCTGGTCCGCCTGACCCGGGCCCTGGCCTCGGGGCCCGTGGAACCGGGGCCAGGCCGGGAAGAAGGAAAGGCTTTTCTCCATGACGCCCCTACCGTTCCCGCCGAGGCGGAGTTCGTAGCCCATGAGATCGAGAAGCTCGTGGGGGGGATGAGCCACTTCTCCATGGATACCGGGAGAAGCGAAGGCTCGGGGCTGGATGTGGGGTTCGGAGACATAGCCGTCCTCTACCGCGCCCGAAGCCAGGAACCCCCCTTGGAGGAAGCCCTCTCCCGCCTGGGGGTCCCCTTCTGGAAGGGAGGCGCCCTGGACGCCCTTTCCAGGAGGGGACTGGCCTTTCTGACCTCCCTCGTCCGGGTCCTCCTTGACCAGGCGGACGACCTGGACCTGGAAGCCCTCTTTGCGGGAAGCGCCGGCTCCAGGGGGTGGAAAGCCGCCCGGCTTCTAACGGAGAAGGCAGGGAAATCGGGGCTCTCCCCGGGACGGGTCCTGGAAACGCCCGGGCTGGTCAGGGGGATCCAAGGGGACGAGAGAAAAAGGATGGAGGAATTGGCCCGGGTCCTCCCCTCCTGGCGTTCCCTGGCCCTCAGGGATCCCCAGGAATGGATCCGGCAGGCCGGAACCTGGGTCCAGGAAAGGGGGCTTCACCCCGGTCCCGGGTGGATGGAGGTCCTGGAGGAACTGGTCCGGACGGAAGGGCTGGAAGGTGCGGCGGACCGTCTTTCCCGGGAGAGGCTCCCGGACCTTTCTTCCCGCCTTCTCCAGCGGGTGACCCTTTCCACCCTGCACGGCTCGAAAGGCTTGGAGTTTCCCGTGGTCTTCCTGGTGGGGTTGGAGGAAGGGATCCTTCCCTCCAGGGAAGGGGCGGGCGCCGCGGACCCGGAAGAGGAGAGACGCTTGTTCTACGTGGGCCTCACCCGGGCCGGCGCAAGACTCTACCTCTCCTGGAGCCGGACCCGCCGGGTCCACGGAAAGAAGGTGCAACGCCGGCCCTCGCCCTTCCTGGCCGAACTTCCCCGGGAACTCCTGGAGAAGATCGGCCCGGGTCCCGCCCGGAAACGCCCTGGAGGCCCGAGGCAACAGACCCTTTTCGGCGACCTGTGAAGGCGGAATCCTTCCATCCCTGTCTCTCTTTCTTCCTTCTGGGGTGGGTTCTCTTTCTGCCGGGATGCAAAAAGGGCCCCTACCCGGGAGACCCCGTGGAGGCGGCCCGGAAGGTCTCTTTTGAGGGGGCGCCGCGCCTGCTTCTGGATGAGCGTCTCACCTCGCCCCAGCGGGCCAGGGTGGTAACCATCCTGGCGGCCAGGTTCGGGGCCCGGGCCGTCCCCTGGGTTCGCAAGGCTCTGAAGACCTACCCGGTCCGAACCTGGCCCGACCGGTCCCTCGCCGCCCGGGCCCTCCGGGCGGCGGGAAAGGACCGGGGGGCCCGGGCCCTTCTCCTCGGGTGCCTGGCGGACCGTACCGACCCGGACTTGAGGGCCGAAGCGGCTTCTACCCTTCGGAACTTCCTTCCGGACACGGCTGTCCGGAGGGCATTGGAGGAAACCGCCGCCAAGGATCCATCCCCGGAGGTGAGGAAGGCGGCGGAAAGAGCCCTGGGGAAATAAAACCTATTTGCCGGAAACCCCGAGGAGGGCCTTGACCCGGCGGGCTGCCTCCCGGGGGGTGAACCCGAACTTTTCGAAGAGCACTTTCGCCGGGGCGGAAGCGCCGAAGCGGTCCAGGGAAAGGCACGCGCCGGCGGGACGGACCCATTCGCCCCAGCCCAGGGCAACGCCTGCCTCGAGGGAGAAGACCACTTCCGCAACGGGGGGAATCACTTTCTCCTTCCACGCCCGGTCCTGGGCGCGGAAGGCATCCATGCAGGGAAGGGAAACCACCTGGACCGGGATTCCCTCTTCCTCGAGGAGGCCGGCGGCATCCAGGGCCAGGGCGACCTCCGAGCCCGAGGCCAGGAGCACCACCCTGGGATTCTCCCGGGCCTTGACGGGATATCCGCCCCGGGAAAAGCCCTCACCCAAGACAGCGGCCGGGGTGTCCAGGGTGGGGACGGCCTGGCGGGTCAAGACCAGGGCCGTGGGCCCGTCTTTCCGCCTCAATGCATAGGCCCAGGCGGCGGCGGTCTCCCCGGCGTCGGCTGGGCGCAGGACGTGCAATCCCGGGATTGCACGGAGAGAGGCAACCTGCTCCACGGGCTGGTGGGTGGGTCCGTCCTCGCCCACGCCGATGCTGTCGTGGGTGAAGACGTAGATTACGGGGAGCTTCATCATGGCCGAGAGGCGGAGGGCCCCGCGCAGGTAGTCGGAGAAGACCAGGAAGGTTCCGCCGAAGGG
>JALUZX010000238.1 GCA_027011425.1 Planctomycetota bacterium | reverse complement strand
TGGGGATTCCCACACTCTTCGTGGTGGACCGCAAGGGCATCGTCCGCTACTACAAGGTCGGCTCCGGAAACGAGGAGGCTCTCCGCAAGGTCGTGGTGAAGCTCCTGGAGGAGAAATGAAAAACTGCGGGGGACCGGAAACCCAGGCTTCCCCCGCTTTCCATGGGAGGAGAGAGATGAAACGGATCCGCCCCCTGCTTTTGGCCGCCGCCGTGCCTTTCTGCCTGGCCTGGGCCGTCCCGCCCTGCCGGTCTCAAGCCAAACCCGGCGCCCAGGCCCGCTCCCTGCCGGACATCCCGTCCTGGGCCTTCGAAAAAATGGTGAAGAAGGCCGCCGTCCTCAAGGGGGCTCCCAAGGCTGGAACCCGCTTCCGCCAGCTCCTGGACGCGGTGCGCACGGTTTGGAAGCTGGGAAAGAACGGGAAGACCGCCGATCCCACCCGGGGGGAGATGGCCCTGGTCCTCCTGACGGAATATGGACCTCCGGGGAAGCTCCTCCTGCCTATGACCCTGGAGTTGCAAGCCGTCAAGATCGGCCGTTCCGCTGGCAAGAAGAGTATGGTCCTGGATTCCACCAGGCCCAAGGACCTGCCCGAGAATATCCGGAAGGCCCTTGCGATCCTCACCTCGGGGGTGATCAAGGTCCGCCTGGACCGCAAGACCGCCGATCTGATGGGCATCCACGGCCACGAGAAGCTCCTTCTCAGGGCCCTGGAGCCTTTGAAAGATCCCCGGCTCAAGCAGGTCTTTTCCGCCTTCTTCCAGGGCGTCCTCTCCGAAGGCGGCCTGGAGAGCACGGTCTACCGCCTTCACCCACCTATCCCGCCGGGAAAGCTGGAGCCCGGCCAGGCCTTCTACAAGAGCCTCCGCATGGAGCTTCCGCTCTTCGGGATGCTCCGGGTCCAGCTCCAGTATTTCTTCCTCGGGACCTGCAAGGTCGGCGGCCGCCCGGCGGGGGCCTTCTGGAGCCGGTTGATCTTCCCTCCCATCGAGAGAAAGAAAATTCGGGTCCAAGGCCGGGAGATCCTCCTGACCCAGCCCAAGGCGGTGGTGAAAGGCCTGGTGCGGGTGGACCTGGAGACGGGCCACGCTCTCACAATGGACCTGGAGGTGACCCAGAACCAGACCATGGGGTTGGGAGGCAGGGAATACACCCGCAGGGTGGTCCAGAAGGTGAAGCTTCGGACCTTCGCGTCCAAGGCGCCTCGTAAGGGGGGTAGAAAAAAGGACCGTTGACCCGGGAAGGGCTCCCTTCGATCCTGGGTTGCTCATGAGCCTGGAAGGCCTCTGGTGAAGAGCACTTTTTCCCTCTCTGTCATCCACCTCATGTCCGAGGCCGCTCCTTTCGCCAAGACGGGAGGCCTGGCCGACGTGGGGGGCGCCCTGCCCCAGGCTCAAGCGGGCCTGGGGGCGAAGGTGAGGGTGTTTCTTCCTTTTTACAGGCGTGTCCGGGAGGGAGACCACGCCCTGGAGCCCACTGGGGTGGAGGTTCCAGTGGAAATCGACGGCCGGATCCTGGGAGCCCGGCTGTGGCGGTGCCTGAAGGGGGGCGTGGAATACCTGTTCGTGGACCAGCCGGACTTCTTCGACCGGGAGGGCCTCTACGGAGAGGGAGGCAAGGACTATCCCGACAACATCCTCCGTTTCGGGTTCTTTTGCCGGGCCGCGGCGGAGGCGATCCTGAGCCAGGGATGGGAGGTGGACGTCCTCCATTGCCACGACTGGCAGACGGGGCTCCTTCCGGTCTACCTCTCCACGGTCTACAGGGACCGGGAGGTTCTCCGCAGGGCGGCGGTGATCTACACCATCCACAACCTGGCCTACCAGGGCCTGGCGGATTTCTCCTTCCTGCCCCGCCTCCACCTTCCTCCCGAGCTGGACGACCCGGGGATGCTGGAGTTCTTCGGGAGGCTCAGCCCCATGAAGGGTGGGATCCGGTTTTCCGATTATGTCACCACGGTGAGCCGCACCTACGCCAGGGAGATTCTTACGGCGAGATACGGCTGCGGCCTGGAGGGCTTCCTCCGGCTCAAGGCCAACCGGATCCGGGGCATCCGGAACGGCATCGACGTGGACGAGTGGGACCCTTCCAAGGACCCCCACATAGAGAAAAACTACTCCAAGGACGATTTTTCCGGAAAAGCGGAATGCACCAGGGCCCTGCGCCGCGAGATGGGCCTGGAGGACGCGCCCGGCCGCCCCCTGGTGGGCTTCATCGGAAGGCTGGTGAGCCAGAAGGGGGTGGACCTCATCCTCAACTCCCTGGAGGCCCTGGTGGCCCGGAACCTCCAGTTCGTCTTCCTCGGCCAGGGTGAGAAGGGCTACGCCGCGGGACTCGAGGAGATGGCCCGGCGTTTTCCCGGCAAGGTGGGAGGGGTCATCGGCTACGGCGAGCCCATCGCCCACAGGGTGACAGCCGGGGCGGACATCTTTCTCATGCCGTCCCGCTTCGAGCCCTGCGGCCTCAACCAGCAATACGCCCTGCGCTACGGCTCCGTGCCCGTGGTCCACAAGACCGGCGGGCTCGCCGACACGGTGATCCACGCCACCGAAAAGACCTTGGCCAACGGCCGCGCCACGGGTTTCGTCTTCAGGAGCTACTCTTCCAAGGACCTGCTCTGGGCCGTGGACCGCGCCCTGGACCTCTGGCGGGTTCCCGACGCCTGGCACACCCTGATGAAGAACGGCATGTCCCTGGACCTCTCCTGGGAGCGGGCCGCCCGGAAATACCTGGGCCTCTACAGGGCGGCCCGGCGGGAAGCCCGGGAGGGGAAGCGCCCCGACCTGGCCTTCGCCGCCCAGAGCCCGCACCGGGGGCGCTGGGGAACCAGGCTCTGGATGGACTGGGGCCCGCCCCTTCCCAGCCGCTACGGCCTCATGGCCCTGGACCTCATGACGGCCGGCCCTTTTCTTCTCTACGCCTGGTGGGAAGTCCCCGTCCAGGACCGGGTCGACGCCGGGGGGATCCGGGAGGGGAAATACAGCGACCTCCTCCTGGTCCTGGAGGACATCGGCGCCAAGGAGCGCAAGATCCGGCCCGCCGGTTCGGACCTGGGGGATTCGTGGATCCTCGTGGAGCCGGGCCGCCGATACCGGGTCCACCTGGCCCTCCGGGAGGGGGAAGGGGGCATGCGGATCCTTTGCTCCTCCCCCGTGGTGCGGACCCCCCTTTCCCTGGAAGGGGAGAGGAAGGCCGCGGCGGCGG
>JALUZX010000237.1 GCA_027011425.1 Planctomycetota bacterium | reverse complement strand
GGTCCCTTCCATTTTGTGGGCCGCCAGGAGGCGGGCCGTCAGGGGCGCCTTGGGGTCCTTGAGCACTTTCAGAGTCCGGCCGAGCCGGGCCCGGTCCAGGCCGGCCAGGGCGGCCAAAGAGAGGAGGGCCAGGAGCAGGAAGACCGGGTAGCGCCTGGGGAAGACCTGGGAGAGGAGGGCCAGGGCCAAAAGGAGGAGAAGTGTGGAAGGGAGAATGGAGGCCAGGGCCGGGAACCCGGGGGGAGGGATTTCCGCGATCTTTTCTTGGGGCCGGGAAGTGGAAGGAAGCGAAGAGGGGAGAAGCTCCCAGGAGCAAACCCTCACGGAGTTTTCTGTGGAGTAGGTTCCCTCTATGCCCAGGGCCCGAAGGGTCCGGAAGTATGATTGCAGGTCTTCCCCCGTAATCGGAGCGATAGCTTCCCCGTCGCGCAGAGGGAGGAGCACCACGAGAAACACGTAGGGTAGGGGAGGTTCCGGGTGGAGGGAAAAGGCTCGTTCCAGGGAAGAGGATTCCCGGCGCCATCCAAGGTTCGACCAAAAGAAGCTTGGCCGTCCTTCCAGTCTCGTGGTGGTGGTGACTGAACCATAATTGGGTTGGTTCCACCCGAAGCCCCAGGTCACATCCAGGGACTCTCCTGTCTCCGATTTCCTTCCTTTACGAGGGATGTCCTGGGGGCGGCCGGCCGTGTGGGAAGACCGGTGCTCGGAGAGCTTGGCCAGGAAAGAAAGCGTGTTTTTCCCAAGAGCGAATTGGAAAGGCACGAAGAGGGATTTCCCCTTGGGCCGAAGGACCTTCTTTTCCCGGACTGAGACGGGATGGAGTCCGTCCTCGAGCAGGACGGCCAGGAAGGCCTGGAAGAGGAAGTCCTTGGTCTCTTCTGGTTCGACCGTAATCGGGCGGGAGGGGCTTGAACCGAGGAGGCGGAGGGGCGCGTGGAGTTCCCCCCTTGGCGCCGGGGGAAGGGAGGGGCCTTGGTCTCTCCAGGTGGTCCAGGCCGTCCCGAGGAGAAGAAGAACACCGAGGGCGCCGGCGAGTTTGTGAAGGAAGGAGACCGGCCTCTTTCCCCCCTTGGGCCTGTTCGAAAAGAAGAGGGAAGGCCGGCGGGTGAGCCAGACCAGGAAGAGGAGGAGAAGAACCAGGAAGAGCGGGATCTCGATCATGGTTTTTCTCCCCCGGAAAGGAGAAGTACAAAGATGAAGAAGAGAACCAGGAGCAGAAGCAGGGGCAGGAGGCTCGACCTTTTCCTTTCTCCCCGGGTAAAGGGCCCTCCTCCCTGGTCCAGTTCCTTCCAGACGTATGCGTGGAAGCCGACGAGGAGGACGAAGGGAACGGGCGCGGCCAGGGAGATCAGGGCCCCCCAGCCAGAGGCTCTTCCCGGGGGAATGGATTCGGCCAGGTATCCTCCCAGGGCGAAGGCCGTTGCCAGGATGAGGCCCCCCGGGAGGGCGTAGCCCGCCGTGGATGGGGTCTTGAAGAGGGAGCCGAGAACGAAGATGAAGGTATAGAGGGAAAGGGGAATCGCCAGGGCTCCGAAAAGGGAGATCGGCGTGGGTGGGGGATAGGGCTCGGTGAAGCCGGTCTCCACAAGAAGCCCCCAGGCCTTCTGGGGGAGGTTCCACTGGAGGAAGGCCAACCCGGCCAGGAGGAGAAGGAGGAGGGGAAGTCCTCCGAAAAGGTAGCGGACCCAGAAGAGGGTCTCCCTCCGGGCGGGGAGGGTGAAGAAGAATTCTTCCGACCCCTCCATGACCTCCGAGGCGCCCAGGGCCTGCCCGGCCAGAAGGCCGAAGAGGCCCCCCAATGCGGCCAGGCCCCAGGGATCGTGGAAGACCTGGAGCAGGGGGAAGAGAAGGAGCCAGGTGTAGAACCACGCCGGGAGGAGGCCTTTGTGCCGCCCGGCGATGAGACGGTAGAGGGCGAGCGGGGAAGGCCGCCCGGTCCGTAGGGTCAGGGTCGCGTCCAAAGCAGGGCCTCCTTTTTCTCTTCTTCCCCCGGCTCATCGCCCAGGACCAGGAGAACCACTTCTTCCAGGGTCACGGGGAATTCCTGGAGGCGGACTCCCGGGACGGGGGTCCATCCTTCCAGTCTCTTTCCGGGGCCGGACCGCACTACGGCCTGCACCACGGGTCCGGAAACGCTGAAACGCAGGCATCCGGGAGGCCGGAACCCTGGGGGAGGGGCGCCGCCGGGAAAGATCGCCTGGACCCTCCTGTATGCGGACTGGAGGGTCTCCATGTCTTCCTCAAGGAGCATTCGGCCCTCTTTCATGATCCCCACCCGGTCGGCCGTTCGTTCCAGGTCTTCCAGGATGTGGGTGGAGATCAGGATGGTTCTCTCCCCGGTGGAGGCCAGGTCCACTACCAGGTCCCTGAAGATCCGCCGGCCCACCGGGTCCAGGCCGGCGGCGGGCTCGTCCAAGAGGAGGACCTCGGCGCCCGTGGAGAAAGCCGCGGCCAGGGCGGCCCTCCGCCTGAATCCGCCGGAAAGGGTCCCCACGGGCCGGTCCATGGGGAGGCCCAGGCGTCCGACAAGGCGCTCCGCCAGGGGAGCGTCCCAGCGAGGGTAGAGGGCGGCGAGAAAGGAAAAGACCTCCTCCAGGGCAAGGTCCGGGGGGAGGGAGACATCCTGGGGGATGTAGGCCGTCCGGGCCCGGTGGGAGGGCGGCGCCTTCCGGAAGGAACGGCCCAGCACCAGGGCCTCGCCCCGGTCGGGCAGGAGGACTCCCAGGAGAATCCGGAGGGCCGTAGTCTTTCCGGCGCCGTTGGGCCCGATGAGGCCGTAGACCCGGCCTTCCTCAACGGTGAAGTCCAGGCCCTGGAGGGCCCGGGTCCCGCCGGGAAAGGTCTTGTGGATGTCGCGGATGGAAAGAGCAGGTATCGTCATGGGTGGCCCGGATGATTCATGAAGGTCCTGCTGCAAGCCTGGATCTACAGGCCATTGCGGGCGTCCTCGGGTCTCGGATCCTCGACGTGCTTCCGAGCACGCCTGCGGTCCTCGACCCTGCGGGTGCCCACCCTGGCCAACATCTCCGGGCTTTCGCGACGAACCTTCATGAATCATCTGGGCTAGGCTCCTTTCTTCCCTTTCTTTCCGGCTGGAGACGACTTTGCCGAGGGCCAGTTGCGGCGGACCAGGGCGGCCGCCTGGGCCGGGGAGAGGCCGAGCTGGGCGGCCCTTTCGGCCAGTTGGCGGGCCAGGGGGAGGA
>JALUZX010000236.1 GCA_027011425.1 Planctomycetota bacterium | reverse complement strand
AGGACCCAGGTTCCGTCCTTCAACCGGGCCGCCAGGTGGTAATCCCCGTCCACGATGGGAAGTACGGTTCCCAGGGCGCGCAAGAGCCGGCCGAAAAGGAAGAGAGCGGGCTCGATCCTTCTTCCGGCGGAGAGGTAACTTCCCACCAGGAGGAGGTTGCCCAGGCTCGCCCCTCTCAGGTCGAAATCCTTTGGGCGTTCCCGGTGGAACCTTTCCAGGTTGGATGCCAGTAGTTCCCTTTCGGGGGAGGAAAGGGCCGCCATGGCCGGATCCTTCCCCGAGAGAATGTCCTGAAACCTCCTTTCCAGCTCCTCCGGGGAGGCGTCCTTGGGGAAGCGGAAGGAGAAAATCTCCCGCACGGACCGGTGAGGCCCGGGGGAGGGATCGGAAAGGGCTGAGAGACGGTTTCTCAAGTCTCCCACGGAGAGCATCCCGAAGGCCCTGCGCAGGGCGGCCGAGCTTCCACCTGAATCGAAAGGCGTGACCAGGTGGATGGAGTTGTGGGTATACCTGGTCAGCTCCCCCGCCAGACCGCGCAGGGCGCTGCCGCCGCTGAAGAAGAGGATCCTGGGGCCCACTTCCGGGTTCTCCTCGTACCGGGATAGCCGCAAGGGATCGGGAGTCCTGGCGAATCTTCGAATCGGGACCTGGCCCATGGCTCTCTACTTTCGGGCCCCGGGAGGGGGAAGGCAAGGTCCGGCCCCCGGGAAATCCTCGTCCGCGGGATTCCTCCCGCGGGATCCGCGCTTCCAGGCGCCTCTTTTCCGGCGTCAGGCGCCGGCCACCAACCTTTCCAGGCCCTCCCTGGCGATGGGATGGTATCCGCCGGAGTGTTTACGGAAGATCTCCTTCGCCAGGCTCCGGGTCCGCTCCTCTCCCAGGAGGGCCTTGTAGATGGGTTTCAGGAATTTCATCCGTCCCACTTTGCCGAGAAAGTCCCGGATGGCGGGGAAGGCCGGCTCGAAGCCCGATGCGGCTGCGATGGTGAGCCACTCGGCCAGGATCTCGGCGTTCTTGGATTCGGAGAGGCGAAAACTCTCCTCCAGCCAGGCGCACTCCCGGGCGGGGAGTTTCCCGGAAAGGCCCTGGAGAAAGAGCTGGCGTTCCGCCGAGGACCACTTCTCCCAGATGTCCCGGCCGGGTTTCTTCCCTTCTTTCCAGGCCGCCAGGGCATCCCGGACGGTCTCGAGGCGCTTGGAGGGGAATGTGGGGGCGTTCCCGGGGAGTCCCGGCTCATGGATCCACCGCCGGGCGTCCACCTCGGCGGCCAGGCCCGGGAGTTTTTCCTCCAGGAATGCTTCGAAATCCCCGGTAGTGATGGAGGTGAAGGCGAACCTCTCGATGTAGTCCTTGACGAACCGGTCGAAGACATCCCTTCCCGCCGTCTTTTCCAGGAGGGCCACGAAGAGGAAGCCCTTTTCGTAGGGAACCAGGGAGTAGACCTCGTCGGGGTCCATCCCTTCCAGGTCGGTCCTGAGTCTGGTGAGGGGCGAATCCGGACCGAAGCGTTTCATCTCCTCCTCCAGGCCGTTTCTTCCGATGGCCGCGGCCAGGGCGGCGGCCTCCTCCCCTTCGAGGCGTTCCAGGATCCTCCGCTCGGCCCAGACGGTGAACCCCTCGTTGAGCCAGAAGTCGTTCATCGTGGCGTTGGTCACCAGGTTGCCCGTCCAGGAGTGGGCCAGCTCGTGGGCCAGGACGTTCACCAGGGACCGGTCCCCGGCCAGCAGGGTGGGGGTGAGGAAGGTGAGCCTGGGATTCTCCATGCCCCCGTAGGGGAAGGAGGGGGGCATGACGAGAAAGTCGAACCTCTCCCAGCGGTAGGGGCCGAAGATCTCCTCTCCTGTCCTGAGCATGGCGTCCACTCCCTCGAACTCCCACGCCGCAGCGTCCAGCATCTCCGGCTCGGTGTAGACCCTGGACCGGGGGCCCAGGTCCCGGGAGGCCAGGGACCCCACGGCCAGGGCCAGCAGGTAGGATGGGATGGGCTGGGGCATCCGGAAGCGGAACGTCCGGGTCCCGGGCCGGGGACCAGGCCCCTCTTCGCCGGGGGCGGCGGACATGACCGCGGAAAGTCCCTCCGGGACGGTGACGGTTGCCGAATAGGAAAACCGGATGGCCGGGGTGTCCTGGAGGGGAACCATGGACCGGGCGTGGATGGCCTGGCATTGGCTGAAGAGGTAGGGGGCCTTGCCGCCGGCGGTCTGGGCGGGTTCCAGCCACTGGAGGGCCGTGGCCCCGGGGGAGGTGGCATACCGGATCTCCACTTTTTCCGTTCCCTTCGGGATCTCCACCCGGAGGGGGCTTCCCAGGATGGGATCCTTCTTTCCCGCCGACCAGGCCAGTTCGTTTCCCTTCCCGTCCCGGACCCCTTCCACCAGGAGGTCCCGGGAGTCCAGGACCAAGGCGCCTTCCCGTGAGTCCTTCAAGTGAAGGAGGGCGGTTCCCTTCAACCGTTTTCCCTGGAAATCCACCTCCAGGTCCAGGTCCACGTGGGTGGTCCTTCCCTGGGTGGGATCGGCGAAAGAGTGAGGATCGATCCTGGTCATGTTCCGGGCCTCCTGGTTTCCGCCTCCCCTTTTCCCGGGATTCTTCACCTCCAAGGGGGGATGGGGCAAGGAAAGGAGAAAAAAAACGGGTCTTACGCCAGAACCTGGAAAACCAAGTTCGTTGAACTACCCCCGGGGGTGAAACTTTTCGTGAGCCGCCTTGAGGCGTTCCCCTTCCACGTGGGTGTAGATCTGGGTGGTGGTGATCTTGGCGTGTCCCAGGAGTTCCTGGACGGCCCGCAAGTCCGCCCCGCCCTCCAGGAGGTGGGTGGCGAAGCTGTGGCGCAGGGCGTGGGGGCCCGCCGGGGCGGCGATTCCGGCCCTCAGGCAGGCCCGGACCACGATCCGGTATGCCTGGTGCCTGTCCAGGGGGCGGCCCGAGCGGCTCAGGAAGACTTGGCCCGGGTCTTTTCCCGGGGGGAGTTTGCGGGCCAGAAAAGGGCGGCCCTCGGCCAGGTAGCGCTCCAGTTTCTTCACGGCCCGGGGGCCAACCTGGAGGACCCTTTCCTTTCGGCCTTTACCCAGGCACAGGGCGGTGCCCAGGTCCAGGCGGAGCCGGGAGAGTTCCAGGGAGAGGGCCTCGGAGATGCGGGCCCCGGAGGAATAGAGGAATTCCAGGAAAGCCGCGTTTCTCAGGGCCAGGGCGGCAGGGGTCCTGGGG
>JALUZX010000235.1 GCA_027011425.1 Planctomycetota bacterium | reverse complement strand
CCCCTCCCCAGCCCAGGTAAATGCAGATTTCAGGTCTCAAACATAACCGGCATCCCGAAAGCCCTGCCGCCGAGAGGTCCAGGTCGGCCTCTTTTCTCCCCACCGCCAAGAAGGGCCTGGCCCCGCGGGGAACCCCATCCAGGACCAATTCCAGGGCCCGGCCCGCCACGGGCGGGGCCGCGGCAAGGAGCCTTGGGGCTTCTTCCAGGTCCCCCCGGCACCCCTGCCCTGTTTTGACGGCCGAAGCAAAGGAAGGGTGCCTGGAAAACTCCAGGATGCCCGGAAGAAGGGCGTCACCCTGCATGAAACCGATCTCAGGGATCACCTCGGGGTTTTCCCCGGACACGACGGACCCCCTGAGGAAAGGAAAAAGCCCTCCCTTTTCTCTTCCCCCGACCCAGAAGTCCGCATGGCCGAAGGTGAGAAGGAACCAGCGCCGGATCCAGCGGTTTTCCGCCGAAGCGAGGCGCGCGCCCCACCGCCGGGCCAAGGCGGAGGCCGCGCTCCGGGTCATGGGACGAGGGGTGAGAAGATATTCATGGCGGGGCGCGTAAGGGAACTTCCTGAGCGGCTGACCTCTGGCCGGCCTGGTCACCCGTATATCGTCAAACCACGTCTCCCCGGATCCGGAATCTATCGTGATCCAAACGAGCTTGTCCTCGAACGGAAGCGCCTTCCTTTCCAGGACTTCGGGCTTCCCCCCGTCCAGGGAAAGCGTCATGCGCACCATCCCGGGGCAAATCCTTTGGTATTGCAGGCGAACGTGATGAAACCTTATACCTTCCTTCGGGAACCGGGTCCTGAAACGAGCCCCCCCCGCCGTCTCGATTCTCCAATCACCATCGACGGTAAAAAGGGGTGCCGATTTACCGCTCCAGTGGGGCCTTGTATTGAGGTCTACCCCGCATCGATCGTTGGGGTCTTTTTTAACCGGGCCTTCGTAGGGACGGACCCAGAACTCCACTGTAAAATCGGCCAGGTAGGACCGGCTCGACGGATCCAGGGGCGTGCAGAGGACCACCCCGTCCGGGTAGTCGTTGCGTCCCACAAGCTCCAGGCACTTGCCCGTGCCCCTGGGAAACCCGGGAAGGGTTACGACCCAGGCTTTCTTGTTGTCCGCCCCCAACCGCCACCTGGATTTGAGGCGGGGGGAACAAATGTAGGAGCCCTCCGGATAGCTTTCGAAGTCCTCGGTCCAAAGAACTTCCTCCGCGCCCCGGGCTTCCTTTTGTTGGATCGCCGCGACGGCAAGCAGTTTGTCCGTCGTGTCCCGGGCGCTGGCCATGGCCCTCTGGAGGCTCTCCCTGAGGGCCTTTTCCCTCTGGGCCTGCTCCTGGGCCATCTTCCGGTTCTGTCTTTCCACCCGGATCCTGGCCCTGGCCTCCTGGAGGGAAAAGTAGAGAGCGCCGAAGACAGTGAGGAGAACGGCCAGGACAGCCCCGGAAAGCAGGCCGTGCTTGCGCAGGAACTTCCAGCTTTTGTAGGCCAGGGAAGGCGGCCTGGCGGTCACGGGTTCCCCCTCCAGGTAGCGCTCCAGGTCCTCGGAGAACTCCGCGGCGGTCTGGTAGCGCCTCTCCCGGTCCTTCTCCAGGGCTTTCATGAGAATCCAGTCCAGGTCTCCTTTGAGACGGCGGGCCAGTAACCTTGAGTCGAGGCCGGGAATGGGGGACTTCCCCGCGGGAAGGCGGGCCGCCCTGGTGCTCGGCCGGACGGGGTCCTCCTCGAACAGCTTCCGCTGGATCTCAAGAACGCTCACCTTTCTGAGATCTTCCCCAGGGTAAGGGAGAGACCCGGTCAGGAGTTCGTAGAGGACCACCCCCAAGGAGTAGATGTCCGTGCGGGTGTCCACATCCTGGGATCTCCATCCGGCCTGCTCGGGGGACATGTATTCGGGCGTCCCGATGACCTGCCCCTCGAGGGAATAGATGCTTCCTTCCACGAGCCTCTGGCCCATGGCCCGGGCCAGGCCGAAGTCGATGATCTTCGGGACGGCCTTACCTTCTTTTTCGGTTACAAGGATATTCCCGGGCTTTATGTCTCTGTGGATGATCCCTTTCTGGTGTGCGTGCCGGACGCCGGCGCAGACCCCGAGGAAAAGACGGATCCTATCCTCCAGACCCAAGCCCTTCTTGCGGCAATACTGGTGGATGGGGAGGCCGTCGATATATTCCATCAGGAAATAGGGCTGGCCCGTTCCGGCGGTGCCTGCGTCCAGGATCCGGGCGATGTTGGGGTGGTCCATCATGACCAGGGCCTGGCGCTCGGCGTCGAACCGCTGGAGGACACGCTTGCTGTCCATGCCCTTCTTGACCAGCTTTAGGGCGGCCAGGCGCCGGACGGGCTCGGTTTGTTCCACCAGGTAGACGGCCCCCATGCCTCCTTCCCCGAGGAGCCGGATCACCTTGTAGGGACCGACCCTCTCGGGAAGATCAGGCTCCAAGGTGGGCGGGGGAGGAGGGGTCCTTGTGTCCACCACCCGCGTCCCCTCGGGGTTTTCGCCCATTTCCCTGGCCACGAAGAGAAAATCTTCGATTAGGCTGCGAAGTTCCGGCCCCGCTTCTGGATGGGCGGCCAGGAATTCCTCCAGGCCAGGTTCTTCCCCTCGATGCCATGCGGCCTGGAACTCCAGGAAAGCAAGGCCTTCAGGGGATTGGGTCCCGGGGATCTCGGACCGCAAAGAGTCAGACTCCCGTTCTTCCGGTCCGGATGGATGGCCCTCTCCTTCCGGGCCTTTTTCTTGCTTCACGCCCACGAAAAGTTTCTGAGAAAAAACCTGAAAAAGGAAAACTCGGCCTTTTGGCGACGGGAACCGCCCGGATGGAAAGGCTTTGCGCCAACTTCCACCGTTTAGCGGAAGGTCTCAAAATACCTGTGAAAATGGGGACATCTCAAGAGGCAAATTGGGAAACCTGACCATCTTTTCCCGGTTGGCAGGAAAACCATGCAGGGGAAGCCCGAGGGTCGGCGCGCAGCGCCGGCCCGACGGTCGTCCCGCGATTCCCCAGACAGCGGGATGATTCGCGGTTTCCTGAACCATCCCGGGCCCACGTTCGGCGCCGAAGACGGCGCCCCCGGCGTCCCCTACGATTTTTTTTGATGGTTGAAACCTCGGGCGGGCCGAACCATTCTAGGAGGCTAGTTAGGACTAACTAACCTGCCTCACGAAAGGTCGCCTCGTGTCCAGCCGCCGCGAAGAAATTCTCCAAAAGGCCATGGAGGTCATCGTAGAGGATGGCCTCGCCCGTCTCACAATGAAACGGGTGGCCCTGAAGATGGGCTTCTCCGAGCCCGCCATGTATCGCCACTTCAAGGACAAGCAGGACCTGATGAGGGGGATGATCCGCCGGGTCCGGGAGAGGTTCTTCCAGATCGTGGACCAGGCCGACTTCCAGGCACCTCCCCGAGAGTTCCTGGAGCAGACCCTTTGCGGCCTCATGAGATACCTGGAGGAAGTAAATGGAGTCACGATCCTCTTTCTGTCGGATTCCACATACAACCGCGACGAATCCCTCCGGGAGGAACTCCTGGAATGGTTCCAGGGGATGGTGGAACGTTTCACGCTTTTCCTGGAAGGAGCCAAGTCGCGGGGGGAGACCAAGCCGGACCTTCCGGTCCGCGGCGCGGCGCTTTCCATCGTCGGGGCCATTCAGTGCCTCACGATTCGTTTTGTCTTAGGGGGGGGGAAACTCTCCATCACCGGACCTTGCAAGGAAGTCGTGGATTTTCTTTCCCTGGGAGTCTCGGGATGAAAGCCTTCTTGAAAACATTTGTGAAATTCTTCTTCGTAATCGTCGTGGGGGCGGCCCTGGCCGTGGGCGGCTACAAGCTCGTGAAGCTCCGCAAGAAGCAGCTCGCCTCCATCCGGATCGCCCCGGTCCGCTCCGTCCCGGTGAAGACGGGAAAGGTGCGCTCCGGCGAATTCATCCTCTGGAGGCCGTACATCGGCCACCTGGAATCCAACCGGCAGGCCCTGGTGAAGGCCCGGGTATCCGGGACCGTTTCCAGGATCCTGAAACGTGAAGGCCAGAAAGTAAAAGCCGGCGAGCCCCTCGTGGAGCTGGAAGGGACCCCCGGGAAACCCATGGGTTCCCGCCTGGCCCTGGTGGAGACCATCCGCCGCCGGAAAGAGGCCATCCAGGACACCGAGAAGACCCGGGAAAACCTCCTCTCCATCCTGAAACGGACCCGGGACCTCTTCGAGAAGAAGATGGCCTCCCTGGACCAGGTCCAGATCCTGGAGAACCAGGTGGCCGCCGCCCGGGCCAGGATCGCCGACCTGAAAAGGGGACTCGCCTCCTTCGAGGAGAAGCTCTCCTTCTTTACGGTCCCTGCCCTCTTCGACGGGGTCGTCTCCCGGGTCAAGGTCAACCTGGGCGACGTGGTCATGCCCTCCCAGCCCCTCCTGGAACTGGAGGACCCCTCGCCGTGCAAGGTCCGGACCACTGTATCCACCGAGGACCTTCGGCTCCTCTCGATCGGCGCCCCCGTCCGGATCGGGTTCGAGGGAAAAACCATCTCTGCGAAAATCACCAGGATCTACCCCTCGGCCCGGGACCTGGGAGTGGGCACCGTGGAAGCGGCCCTTCCCGGGCCGCCCTTCGGCCTTCCCCTGGGCGCCACGGTCGCCATCGATATTCCCGTCAAACGGATCCCAAACGCCCTGATGGCCCCCATGGGGTGCGTCCTCGCCGGGCCCAAACTCAGCACGGTCTTCAAGATCGTGGAAAGCAAGGCCCGGGTGGCGCGGGTGAAGATCCTGGCGTCCTCGCCCGAGGAATTCGCCCTCCAGGGCGACCTCAAACCCGGGGACCTGCTCGTGAAAGGAAGCGACTCCCTTCTCATGCGCCTTGCCGGCGGCACGGCGGTGACTCCCGTTGGAGAGAGCCATGACTGAGGAAAAGAAGGACTTCGTAGGGTTCGTCTTCAAGAATCCCTACCTGGTGATCGTCCTCTCCCTCCTGGCCCTGGTGATGGGCTACTACGGGAGCTACGCCATCAAGACGGACCTCTTCCCGGACGTCAACCGCCCCACCGTGGCCGTCCTCGTCATGGAGCCCGGCGCCTCGGCCAAGGACGTGGCCGAATACGTGGCCCGCCCCATCGAGCGCCAGTGCAACGCCTTGAGCGACATCCGGAAGGTCTCGTCGGTGAGCAAGGACGAGATCGCCGTCGTGACCGCCGAGTTCCAGTATGGAAAGGATCTCCAGGCGGCGGTCACGGACGTGATGACGGCCCTCCAGAAGACCCAGTCCAAGCTCCCCCGGGACATCCTTCCGCCCCAGGTCTTCAAGATCGGGGATTTCGCCAGGCCGGTGCTGACCCTGGCCGTCCAGCCGGCGAAGGGAAGCCAGTACGACCTGGCCCTGGCCCGCCAGATGGCGGACAACGACCTCAAGGATGCCCTCCTTGCCATCCCGGAGGTCTCCGACGCCGAGGTCTTCGGGGGCTACGTGCGGGAACTCTCCATCCAGGTGGACCCGGTCAGGCTGGCCAAGCTCCACCTCCCCTTCCAGGCCGTCATCCACGCGATCCAGGCCAACAACCTGGACATCCCCGAGGGGTTTCTCCTCAATCCCCAATCCCAGGTCATCCTCAAGACCAAGGGCGAACTCCGGCACATCCAGCAGTTGGCCGACATCCCCATCGCCTACAAGGGAAGGGTGATCCACCTGCGGGACGTGGCGGTGGTGAAGAACACCGTGGCCGACCGGTTTTCGGCCTTCCACTGGAACGGAAAACCGGCGATCGCCATCAACATCACACGCCACGAGGACACCAACACGGTGGACACGATCAATGCGGTCAAGCGCCACCTCCCGGACCTGCGAAAGCGGTTCCCCCAGCTTGCGATCCACATCGCCGACACCCAGGAGCGGATCATCGATCTCTCCATCTCCAACCTGAAGGACTCCCTGAAGGACGCGATCCTCTTTACGGTCCTCGTCATCTTCCTGATGATCGCCGACCTGCGGTCCGCCCTGATCACGGGCATCTCCATCCCTTTCACGTATTTCTTGACCTTCGCGGTCATGCTTCTGGCGGGAATGCAGTTCAACATGGTCACCCTGACCGCGGTGATCCTGGCGGTGGGGATGCTCGTGGACGACGCCATCGTGGTGGTGGAAAACATCGACAGGCGCTACAAGGAGGAAGGAGGCGACCTCGAGGAGGTCTCCAAGTCGGCCACCCGGGAGATCATGCTCGCCGTCTTCTCAGGCACCTTCTCCACCGTGGTGGTGCTGGTCCCCATCATGTTCGTCGGCGGGTTCGTGCAGAGGACGCTCCGGCCTCTGACGACCACCTTGAGCATCGCCCTGATCTCCTCCTACGTGGTCTCCATCACGCTGATCCCCCTGCTCGCGCCCTGGATCATCAAGAGCACGGGCAGGAAAGAATATCTTGTCATCCGGGCCCTCAACTGGATCGCCCGGATCTTCCAGGTCCAGTTCGTGAACCGGCTGAGAGATTTCTTCATCGGCACCTTCGAGTTCGTCCACAGGTTCAAGTGGATCTTTCTCCCGGCGCTCTTCGTCCTCCTGCCTCTCTCCATGAAGCAGATGAAAGTCGTCGGGCGGGACCTGATGCCTCCCATGGACACGGGCATCATCAAGATCCGCGTGGAGACCGAGTCCGACTCCTCCATCGAGAGGACCGAGGCGGTCCTCTCGGAGATCGAAAAGAGGATTCTCCGGGAAAAAGGGCTCATCTCGGAACTCGGCTACATCGGGTCCGAGCCGGGGCTGATCACCTTCGGCAAGGGCAGGACTCCACAGCAGATCGATTTTACGGTCAACCTGGTTGACCGCTTCCACAGGAAGAAGAAGATCTGGGAGATCGAGGACCGGCTCCGCGACGCCATCCGGGCCATGCCCGGGGTCAAATACGCCGACGTCTACGACTTCGGCGCCACGCCGCTTTCGAGCATCTCCTCCACGGTGGACGTGGAGATCGCGGGCAACGATTTCACGGCCCTGGACCGGGCGGCCGAAAAGGTGGCCGGGGAACTCATCAAGCGGCCCGGCTTCAAATCCGTGAGCCGCACGTGGAAGATGGACCGGGAGGAATACCACCTCTTCTTCGACAGGCAGAAATGCGCGCGCTTCGGGCTCACGCCCATGGACGTGTCCGCCCAGCTCGGGACCGCGGTCAAGGGATTGCCCATCAGCGTGTTCAGGATCTTCAACCAGGACGGGGTGCGGATCCGGTTCCGGTACGATTCCGGGCGGAGGGACCGGATCGACAAGATCATGACCACCGAAATCCTGACGCCCAAGGGGTTCTACGTGCCCCTCCGCGAGCTGGCCCGGGTGAAGAAGGTCTACGTCCCCACGGTGATCACCAGGGACAAGCTCGAATACACGGCCAATGTCCACGGCTACCGGGCCACGGCGCCCGTCACCTTCCTCTTCAATCAAAGGAACATCGCCGTAAAGAAGGCCAAGGTCTCCCCCACTTTACGGGTCACCGAGGAAGGGGAGATGGCCCAGATGAAGGAGTCCTTCGGGAGATTGGCCAAGGCTCTCATCCTCTCCCTCCTCTTCCTCTACCTCACCTTCGTGGTGACCTTCAAGTCTTTCGGGGACCCCATCGTGATCATGCTGGCCATCCCCTTCGCTTTCATCGGGGCCGTCTGGGGATTGATGATCGCCGGCAAGCACGGGTGCATGCCGGCCTTCATGGGCTTCATCCTGCTCGTGGGGGTGGTGGTGAAGAACTCCATCCTCCTGATCGATTTCATCCAGGCCTACCGCAGGCAGGGGCATCCCATGCTGGAGGCGGTGCGCATGGCCATCCACGTCCGAACCCGGCCGATCCTGATGACGGCCATCACCACCATCGTGGGCATGATCCCCATCGCCATGGAGTGGGCCGTGGGCCTGGAGCGGCTCTCGCCGCTCTCCATCGTGGCCATCGGCGGGCTCACCATCGGGTCCTTCCTGACCCTGGTGTTCATCCCGACCTTCTACGTCATCAAAGAATGGATCCTGGGGTTGTTCCGGCGTTCGTAGGGGACGCCGTTCGCCCCCCCAAAACAAGTGAAGAGCACGCCGCAGCGGCGGAGCGAAGCGACGCCACGAACGTCGTGCAGGGGATCACCCACGAGCTTGGGATCCTTCGAAAACTTCAGGATCCTTCTTGTCCGACGTTCGCCCCCCCAAAAACAAGTGAAGAGCACGCCGCAGCGGCGGAGCGAAGCGACGCCACGAACGTCGTGCAGGGGATCACCCACGAGCTTGGGATCCTTCGAAAACTTCAGGATCCTTCTTGTCCGACGTTCGCCCCCCCAAAAACAAGTGAAGAGCACGCCGGAGGGGCGGAGCGAAGCGACGCCACGAACGTCGTGCAGGGATCACCCACGGGCTTGGGATCCTTCGAAAACTTCAGGATCCTTCTTGTCCGACGTTCGCCTGCGTCGCTAAAGCGACGCAGGCTCCGGCGGACTCTTCACGGCTTTAGGAAGCTTCCGGAAAGTTGTGTCCCCCCCTCATCTCGTGAAGAGCACGCCGCAGCGGCGGAGCGAAGCGACGCCACGAACGTCGTGCAGGGATCACCCACGAGCTTGGGATCCTTCGAAAACTTCAGGATCCTTCTTGTCCGACGTTCGCCTGCGTCGCTAAAGCGACGCAGGCTCCGGCGGACTCTTCACGGAAAAAAGGAATCCTCCGGCGGTCTCTACGGGGTTGTTTTGCCCGGGCTTTTCATCATGATTCTTCCGTGATGACCAGATCCCTGCGCGTCCAGACCGGGAACCCTCTCTTCGACGGGTTCCCCGACCGGGTGGAGGCCTTCCTGGAAAAGGACCGGGTGGACCTGGTCGTGGACGGCCGAAGGGTCCACGGCTACCGCAGTCCCGACGACCCGGGGCTCTGGATCCGGGACCACTCGGACATCCTGAGGGGCGCCCGCTATTTCGACCGGGAGTTGAAAAGCGCCGTGGAGTTCTTCGCCCGCCACAGGCTCCCCACCGGGGCGGTCCTGGACTTCGTGAGCCCCGCCGACGGCCGTGAAAACTGGGATCGCTTCGTCCGGGTGCCCGTGGAGGCAGACGTGGAATTCCGCCTCGTCAAGGCCCTCTACCTGGCCTGGCAGGCCTGCGGGGACGACGAGTGGGCGGGCGGACTCCTTCCCGCCGCCGAAGAGGCCCTGGCCTACACCATGAGCCATCCCTGGCGCTGGGACCCCGAAAGAAGACTCGTCAAGCGGGCCCTCACCATCGACACATGGGACTTCACCATCCCCCCGCCCGGCCGGGACTGGCTTCATTTCCGGATCGATGAAAATACAAGGTGGGGGATCTTCCACGGCGACAACACCGGGCTCTTCGAAGCCTGCCGCCTCCTGGGAAGGATGTGGAGGGCCCTGGGCGAAGAGAAGCGGGCGGCCCGCTGGGAGGAGGAGGCCGCCGGGCTGAAGGAGCGGACCCACCGGGTCTGCTGGAACGGCCGATTCTATTCCCACTGGACCCCCATCGACGGGTTCCGCCCCGAAGGAGTGGACACAGAGGCCCAGCTCTCCCTCTCCAACCCCATGGCGATCAACCGGGGCGCCTCCGGTCCCGCCCGGGCCCGGACCATCCTGGCCGAATACAGGCGACGCGAAACGAAAAGCCGGGCCTTCGCCGGCTGGTTCTCCCTGGATCCTCCCTTCCCGGGCGGCTTCTTCGGGGAGGAGAAACTCCTTCCCGGCGCCTACGTCAACGGCGGAATCCTCCCGTTGGTGGGCGGGGAGCTGGCCCGGGCGGCATTTGAACACGGCATGGAAGAATACGGGCTCTCCATCCTGAAACAATACGAGGAGATGATCCGCGCCACGGGCGAGACCTACTTGTGGTATTTCCCGGACGGCCGCCCAGGGCGGGAGGAGAATTCCACCAGCCCCGAGGCGACCGCCACCGACGGGTGGGGATCGTCGGCCATGCTCTGGGCTTTCGTGGAAGGCCTTTGTGGAGTAGCGGACGAAAACAAGCTCTTCCAGGGTCTCAGGCTGAGCCCCAGATGGGCCGCCGCGGGCGTGGAAGAAGCCAGGGTGGAGGCGGCCTACGCAGCGAGTGGCGCGCGGGTCTCCTACACCTTTGCCTGGGACAAGCGCCGGCGGCGGATGGATCTGGAGGTTGAATCCCCGGCGGGGGGAAGGCTCCGCTTCCTCCTGCCCCGGGGAGAAGAACCGGCCCGGGCCTTCCTGGAAAATAAGGAAGTCCCTTTCACCCGTGAGGAAGCGGGTCCTTCCACCTACGCGGCCCTGGTTCTCCCCGGGGAAGGAAAGATCCGGGCCGCCCTGGAATACTGACCCGGGAGCCGGCCGAAAAACGGGAAGGCGTAACCTATCGCCTCTCCCCCGCCAGAAAGAGAACGCACTCCGGGTCCAGGACCTTGATCTGGTGGGCAACTTCCCGCGGGACCAGGGCGAAGACCCCCTGGCGCTCCCAGGGAAGCTCCACGATGCCCAGGTTTCCCGCCTCGAGCAGCCGGGCCGTTTCCTGTCCCATCTCCAGGTAGGGCACCCACCCGGCCCGATCGACGAAGAAGAACTTCCGCTCCCGCCCCCGGTCCACAACCTTCCGGCTCTCCACCAGCGCCTTGAGGCGGGCCACTTCCTCCTTCTTGCGGAGGACCTGGTTCCGCTTTTCCTGCAGGGCCCGGTCCCGGGCCGCCTTTTCCTCCTGCTTTTTGCGGAAGGCCTCGCGGGCCTTGGCCTTCTCCCGCTCCGCGGCATCCCGGCCCTCTTTCTTGCGCTTCACCCGTTCTTCGTGGGCCAGGCGCTTCAGGTCCTTCTTCCCAATCAGGCCCGCCTTCTTGAGCTGATCTCTCAGGTCTCCCATGGGACCTCCAGAAATTCCTCGAAAACCCGGGGGGACAACTCCTTCAAGGAGGATACCACCAGGTCCGCCTCCCGGAGAACCTCCCGGTCCCCGCCGGCCGCCACGCCCACGACCTTCATC
>JALUZX010000234.1 GCA_027011425.1 Planctomycetota bacterium | reverse complement strand
GTCCGGGATGGGGGAACGGGCCCGGAGGAGGGCGGAAGAGTTCGGCCCGAAGAAGACTCTGGAGGCACTCTACAAGATGTACCGGGAGGCCTTCCTCACGCGGCGTCCAGGTCGGCCAGGGCCTCAAGGATCATCTCCACCGTAATGGCCTTCATGCACTTGTTGTCCCGGCAGTCTACGCCGGGCCTGTCCTTGCAGGGGGAACAGGGAAGTCCCGCCCGGAGCACCCGCACTCGCTCGGGAGGGGCCGAGGGCCCCGAGGCGGAAGGGTCGGTGGGGCCGAAGAGGGAGACCACGGGGGTCCCGACGGCGGCGGCCAGGTGGCTGGGGCCGGTGTCGGCCACGACGATGGCCCGGGCCAGGGAAAGGATCCCTGCCAGCTCCAGCACGTGGAGGCTCCCCGTTACATGTCGGACCGTTTTTCCCCCGGCCCGGGCCACCTCCCGGCAGGCCTCCTCTTCGGGAGGGCTGCCCGTAAGGAGGGCGGGAATCCCCCGGCGGGCCAGCTCCCGGGCGAGTTCCTTCCATCTCTCCACGGGCCAGACCTTGAGGGATTTGCGCGCGTCCGCCGGCGCCACGGGGGACCTGTAGCGGAGCAGCTTGTTCGCCCCCGGGTGGAGGACCAGGAAGGAACGGGGCTCCAGGCCCAATTCTCCCAGGCGGGCCCGGGCCCTGGCCATGCGGGAAGGGGGAACCTCCAGCTCCGGCCAGGGTTCCCCTTGGCGGGGGCCGCAAAAGCGCTCCACCAGGGAGAGGCGGAGTCGGGCGGGATGGATGGTCTTCCTCTGTTCTTCCGGGAAATCCAGGATGGAATAAACCCTGTGCTTCTTGTATCGCCTGGCGAAGGCCCGGCCCAGGTGTCCTCCCTTGAAGAGCACCAGGATGTCCGGCGGGCGCCTTCCCCACTTCCAGAGGAAGGCCCTGTAGTGGAGATACTTGCCCAGGGAGTGGGTGTTCCGCTCCAGCAAAAATATGCGGTCCACCGCCGGGTGCCCCTCCAGGAGTCCTCCGGCGTACCGGCTGGCGAGGAAAGAAATCCGGGCCTTCGGAAAAGTGCTCCTCACGTGGGAGAGGGCGGGAAGGGTCCAGACCAGGTCCCCCAGGCGGTCGGGGCTCACCAGCAGGATCTCCCCGCCGCCTTCTCCGCCGGGATTCTTCATTCCAACCACCTGAAAGGCCTGCTCAAGATCCGGAGCCTTCCCCTCCGGGCGAGGGGGCGGCGGCCTTCTTGGCGAGTCTTTCCCGCCTCTTGCGGGCAAGCGCCTTCTCCGCTTCCATGTGTCGCTTGCGGTCGAAATGGGAGACCGCCGAGAGGAGGAGGATGAAGGCGATCAGGATGCCGGCGACGACCCACTTGGCCGTGTCCAGGGTGGTGTCCACGGGGACCTCGTGGGAGTGCACCCAGTCGGAGACGAAAATCGGGGCCGAGGCCGTTCCCACCTTCTGGTCCGCCGCCTGGTATTCCATGTTCCGGAGAAAACAGCCGATCACCTCCACTTCCATTTCCTTCCGGATGTCCGCCCTTCTCCGGGGGACGATGAGGCGGATCACCGTGGCGGGCCTGGTCGTGGCGGCCCAGATCATGGTCTTCCACTTCAAGCCCAGCGGATTCTCAGCCATCGCCAGGAACTGGGGCGCCCTGATGATCCTGGCGTAGAAATGGAAGAGCTTTCCCCGGATCCCGGCGGGGTCGTTGCGCATCTGCGTCAGGAACAACTCGGTCAGCCTGGGAAGCTTGGAGGGGTCGGCTTTCTCCTTGGGAAGATTGATGACGTAGGAGAGAAAATGATAGAAGGCCTCGGGCTCGGTGATCTCCGGGTCCAGGCTGCTTCCGTCCATGATTTCCGGAAAGAGGGTGCGGTCCAGCTCCTTGACGGGCTTCCACTTGGGCCAGGAGCGGTAGAGGCGGTAGCCCACGATGTAGGGGACCTTGCTTCCACGGGCGTCCGGGTCCCAGAGCTTGTAGAAGAAGCCCTTGATCTTCACCCAGTCCCCCTTGTGGAGGGGCATTCTGGGGGGTTGGGCCATGCTGAAGAAATAGATATGGCCTTTTTCGTCCTGGGCCTTTCCCCGCACGTCCTTCACCCCGGGCATGGTGTCCACGTCGATGACCAAGGGGTCTTCCAGGAGTTTGGCCCGGACCCACACGGGCTTGCCCCGGAAGGCCTTGGGGTTCTTCAGGACGGCGTCGTAGTCCAGGGGCTCCTTGGGAAGGCCCATATACTCCAGGGCCCCGGGAACGAGCTTGGCCGCCTGGGAGAGGATGTATTCGAAGGGCTTGGGCTCCCTCTGGACCCGGAAGCGGGGCTGGTCGTCCCGGATCCAGGCCAGGATCTTGGGATCCAGGTGGATCTTGGGGACCACCACCGTCCCGCCTCCCCCCTCGGGTGCGTACCTGGAGTTGCTCGGCCCCGGGAGCATGAAGATGTTGGTGAAGACCACGACGCAAAGGGCCGCGGCCAGGAAGATCATGATCAGGAAGCGGATGAGTTCTCCCCGGCCGAGGAGTTTCGTGGGTTGCTGTCTTGGTCTCATGGTTCCGGGCCTCCAGGGTTTCTACGAGGCTGACCTGGGCAAAGACTACTGGAAACGGCCCTTTTCCGTAAGGGTTCGGCCCACCCGGGACGGGGTGGGCGTCACTTGCCCCCGGGCGTGTCGCAGTACAGGAGGATTTCCGCCTCCATGGCGCTTGCCGGGAGGGCTCCGCAGGAGAGGACTTTTCCGTTGAAGGCCCCCGCCAGGAACCGTCTGCCTTCCCAGGCCCGGCAGGACCGGCGCAACTCCCCGATGGAGAGGAAGCCCAGGTATCCCAGGTAGCGCAAAGGAACCCGTGCCAGCTCCCGGGTCCTCTTCACGGCTTCTTTCCCGGAAAGGAAGGCTTTTCCCCCGAGAAGGGCCTCCACCTGGGAGAGGGTGAAACGTCCCGTGTGGAGTTCCAGGGCGGCCCGGGCCTGGACACATTCAACGAGGCGCCGCCATGCCATGAGGACCCGCACCTCGGAGTGGGGATCTTTTTCGGCCCAGAGATTTTCCGCGTACGAGAGCCAGCCCCTGCAGAAGAGGATGCTCGGGGCCTGCCTGCGAAGGGGGGATGCGTTGCGTTCCAGCCAGGCCTGAAGGGCCCTGAGCCCGGGCCAGGTGGCCCGGGCCAGTTTCAGGATCCCTTCGGGGGTGGGCGGTGAAACCGGGGCCGCCGAGGGCCAGTAGGGAAGGCCC